>DAHVFB010000049.1 GCA_027317185.1 Deltaproteobacteria bacterium | reverse complement strand
ACGCGGCGCTGCATGCGCAGATCGAGAAAATCGCGCATTCCACCATGCTCGGGATGGCGAATGCGCCCGCGATCGAGCTTGCACGCGAATTGATCGCGATCGCGCCTGCCGGCCTCAGCCGCGTGTTCTATTCGGATTCGGGAGCCGAGGCGGTCGAGGTGGCGATCAGGATCGCGGCGCAATATTGGCAACTTCGCAACGAGCCGCGCCGCACGCGCTTCGTCACGCTTACCGAGTCGTACCATGGCGATACGATCGGATCGGTCAGCCTCGGCTATAGCGAAATGTTCCATCGGCATCTGAAGCCGATGCTGTTTCCAGTCCTGAAAACCGACCCTCCGCATATGTTCCGTTTCTATCGCCGGATGTCGCCCGTAGCGGCCGAGCGAACGGCGATCGCGGCGGCGCGTGAAATGATTCAAGCCAATCGCGACGAGCTTGCCGCGCTGGTGATCGAGCCGCTGATGCAGGGAGCGGCCGGGATGTGGAACCATTCGCCGGAGTTTCTGCGGGCGATTTGCGAGCTTGCGCGCGAGGCGGGCGCGCTGGTGATTTTCGATGAAGTTGCGGTCGGCTTCGGCCGTACCGGAACCATGTTCGCATGCGAGCAGGCGGGGATCGCTCCCGATCTTATGTGCCTTGGCAAGGGCCTCACCGGCGGCTATTTGCCGCTGGCCGCGACGCTCGCGACCGCACCCATTTTCGAGGCGTTTCTGGGCGAGCCGGATGAATATCGCGCCTTTTACTACGGTCATACGTATACCGGGAATCCACTGGCGGCGGCGGTGGCGATCGCCAACCTTGGTCTTTATCGCGAGCATCGCGTGATCGAGCGAATCCAAGCGGCGATTGCGCAGATGCGCGATGGTCTCGCGCGCCGCTTCGAAAAACATCCACAGGTGGCGGACCTCAGACAGTGCGGGCTGATGGCGGGAATCGAAGTGATGGCCGATCCCGCCAGCCGCACGCCATACCCCTCGAAGCGGCTGACCGGGGCTCGGATCGCGCGGGCGGCGCGCAAGCATGGAGTGGCGATCAGGCCGCTTGGCGATGTAATCGTGCTGATGCCGCCGTTGTCGATCACTTCAGAAGAACTGGACCTGCTGCTCGACGCGGCGCGCGCCGCGCTCGATGAAGCAATTGCCTGAACCCAAGCGAGGATCGGATGGGACGAAAATTTCTGATCAGCGGAACCGATACCGGCGTCGGCAAGACCACGCTGGGCAGCGGGCTGGCGTTCGCGTTACAGGTGCGCGGGATGCGGGTGGGCGTGATGAAGCCGGTCGAGACCGGATGCCCGGAGCGCGACGGCGCGCTGTTCCCGGCCGATGCCGACGCGCTCAACGCCGGCACCTTCGCCAACTGGCCGATGGAGCTGGTGTGCCCCTATCGCTATCGTGCGCCGCTCGCGCCGCCCGTCGCAGCCGAGGCCGACGGTGCCCCAACACCCGACATGGATCGGATTGTCGCGGCGTTCAGGCGTATCGAGGCGCAGGCCGACGTGATGATCGTGGAAGGGGCGGGCGGCCTGATGGTGCCGATCATGTGGGAGAAAAACTACGCCGATCTGGCTCTGATGCTCGAGCTCGAACTGGTGCTGGTGGCCGCAAATCGGCTCGGCGCGCTCAACGCCGCGTTGCTCACGCTCGATTATGCTGCGCGGCGCGGAATGAAAATAGCAGGCTACGTCTGGAGCGACGTCGATCCGGACAACACGCCGGCGATGGCGACCAATGTGCGATCGCTGGAGCGATTGACCTCGGTTCCCCGTCTGGGGCATACGCGGCATAAGGCGCCGCTCGATCCTGCGATAGTTCAACATCTACTTTAGATAATAGCGGCGCTTTTCATGGTTCGGGCGCCCGACTAGGCTACGCTCAAATGGCCGGGTTGGACGGCAACCCGGAATCGATCAACCTGGAGCGGCAAATGGAAAAACTACGTCTGATTTCGGCTGACTCGCATGTAATCGAACCCCAAAATTTCTGGGCGGAACATATCGATCAGAAGTTTCGCGATCGGGCGCCGCAAGTGAAGCGGCTTGAAAGCGGACGCCTGGCGCTGGTTGCTCCGGGAATTCCGATCGCTTCGGTCACGCAAGGTTTTGCGCGCGGCAAAAGCGGCGAGGCGCTGAAGGAACATCTGGGCAAGGGCTACGAAGCCGCGCCGGAGGGCGGATGGAATCCCGAGGCGCGCCTTAAGGATCAGGAAGTCGATGGAGTCGAGGCCGAAGTGCTGCATACCACTCAGGGCATGCGGCTTTACGCGCTACCCGACGCCGATCTGCAGCGCGCCTGCTTCCACGCATACAACGATTGGCTGGCGGAGTTTTGTTCATACAGCAGCAAACGGCTGATCGGAATCGGGTTGCTGTCGGTGGCCGACGTCGATCTGGCGGCGCGTGAACTCGAACGCTGTGCGAAAATTGGGCTGCACGGCGTGATGATCACGGTGCTGCCGGCCGCGGATCGTCCGTATGGCCATCGCATGTACGATCCGCTGTGGGCCGCGGCCGGCGAGCATGGGATGCCGGTGGCGTTGCACGCCGCAACCGGAGTATCCGGCTTGCGAGTGCAACTCGATCCGAAGACCGGCGGGCTAAAAGCCACCGATGGCGGTTCATTTGTCGAGCAGGGCGCGTACATGCATCACGACATCCAGCATTCGCTGACATCGATGATGTTCAACGGGGTGTTCGAGCGCTTTCCAAAGTTGCGCGTGGTCTCGGTCGAAAACGGAGTGGGATGGATGCCGCATTTCATCGAGCGTCTGGATTATATATGGAAAAAATACGGCTGGTCGGCCGAGAACAAGATTTCGCAGCCGCCGAGCGAATATTTCAAGCGCCAGATCTGGGCGACCTTCCAGGACGATGGTGTGGTCGGCGCGACCCATCATCTGTTCGGCGCGGATAATTACATGTGGGCGTCCGATTTTCCGCATGCGGATTCGACCTGGCCGGAGTCGCGGGAAGTGATCGAGCGTGATTTCGCCGGCGTGCCGCTCGAGGTTAAGCGCAAGATCGTGTTCGAAAATGTCCGGCGCTTCTACCACCTGAACTGATAAATCGAATTCGCGGCCAGGGAAGCTCTCTCTGCACCCTGGTCTTCCTATCACCTGAGCGAAGCGAAGAATCCCGGCATTCTTCGCTTCGCAGACTCCGTTCAGAATGACAGCGTTAATATGCACTTCTTGTCATTCTGAGCGTAGCGGAGAATCCCGATCCCTGCGGGGCGTTCGTTCAAGTTGTTTTGCGAGACACCACACCTAAGAATCGATGTTTCTGCTCACAATTTTCGATTACAGGTAGGGTGATTCTGCGAGAGAATTAGAAGTCGTATCTAAACGCTGATATCTTCTTCGTCAAAAGGTTCACGTTCATTCAGGCGAGGTGGAGATGGATATCGAGAAAGCCACTCTCGTCCCGCGTGGCTAATCTCCCATAAGCCTTGGACTCTACTTCTTTTCATACGCCCGTCGTTCACGAGATTTAAGCGGGCGAACCTCGTTTCATTTTCCCAGACAAATTCCTTTTTATCCTTAGTGGTGCCCAATTCCCGATCGGTGAATTGGCTTAGCATTTTGTCGCGAACAAATTGATAAACCCTTTCAATTCGTTCGGCGCCCCCGGCGTTTCGTTCCAAACACTTTAGAACCCAATACTCGTAAGGAGCGATGCCCTTGCGGCGAGGTGGTCTTCTTCGCATGAACCAAAATTGTATAGCCGATCAGAGATGAAAAAAACTATGGAAAAGGGTGAGGCCAATGTAATAGACGGTTATATAGCGGGGGCGAACGAAAGTTGTTTCCCTTACGAGGCGGCGCTGCGGCGGCCGCCATGCACCATCCGCTCGTCGCCGCGCAGCGGTGCGCCGGCCGGTGCCATTTGATGCGCCTCCGGATGGCGCATCGCGAGCCATTGATGGACACGGTCCATATAGGTGTAAACCACCGGCGTGATATAAAGCGTCAGCAACTGCGAGAAAAACAGACCGCCGACCACCGCCAGTCCCAGCCCACGCCGAGCGTCCGCGCCCGGTCCGCTGCCGATCGCGATTGGCAGTACGCCGAGCAGCGCCGCCATGGTGGTCATCATGATCGGGCGAAAACGAATCAGGCAGCCTTCCACGATCGCGGTGGCGGCATCGACGTTTTCAGTGCGCTGCGCGTCGATCGCGAAGTCGATCATCATGATCGCGTTCTTCTTCACCAGTCCCACCAGCATGATCACGCCGACGAATGAAAACAGATCGAGCGGCAAGCCGAAGAGCATCAGCGTCAGCAACGCGCCGAAACCGGCGGCTGGCAGACCCGACAGAATCGTGATCGGATGGATGAAACTTTCGTACAGAATGCCGAGCACTAGATAGATCACCAGGATCGCGAGAATCAGCAGCATCCCGAGATTGCCGAGCGACGACTCGAACGCCTGTGCGGTGCCTTGATAGCTGGCGGTGATGTTGTCGGGCAAGGTGTTGTTGGCGAGCTGCTTAACCTGATCGAGCGCCCCTCCTAGCGACACGCCCGGCGCGACGTTAAACGAGATGGTTACCGACGGGAGTTGCCCGGTATGGTTCACCGCCAGCGGCCCGAGCGTGCGCTCTAGTTTGGCCACGGTAGCGAGCGGCACCAGCTTGCCGCTGCTCGATCGTACGTACAGCATCGAGAGCGTTTCCGGGTTGCCCTGAAAGCGCGGCTCAACCTCAAGAATTACTTTATATTCTTCGTTGGAAGCATAAATGGTCGAGATTTCGCGCGAGCCATAGGCATTGTACAGCGCATCTTCAATCGCCTGGGCCGAGACCCCGAGCGCATGGGCCTTGTCTCGATTGATCGTGACGTTGACCTGCGGATTGTGGATCTGCAGATCGCTGTCGACATCGCGCAGGCTTTTCATCGCGCGCATCTTATCTTCCAGGATCGGCGCATACCGGTAGAGCTGTTCGGTATTGGTGCTCTGCAGCGTCATTTGATAGAGCGCGTTGGTGAACTGCGCCGTCATCTGGATCAGCGGCGGGTTCTGGACGAAGGCCAGAATTCCGGGGACGGCCGATAATTGCGGGCGCAGTTTAGCGATGAGCTGATCGGCGCTCAACTTGCGCTGTGACAGGGGTTTGAGGTGGGCGAACAAGACGCCCGAATTGGGCGCGCCGAAGTTACCTTCGCTGCCGCAACTTGAAAAGTAGTTGGCGACATCGGGGTCCTTGCCCAGAATATCGGCAAGCGCCTTCTGATGGTTGACCATCGCATCGAACGAGATGCCCTGCGAAGCCTTGGTGAAGACCAGAATCTGACCGGTGTCTTCGCTCGGGATGAAGCCTTTCTGCACCGCAATCGCCAGGTAACCGGTGCCGGCGACTAACAGCAGCAGGCCGAACATGGTGGCGCGCCGATGGCGCATCACGAAGTTCAGGCTTACGCGGTAACGTTCGAGCAGCGCATGGAAGCCCCCTTCGGTTACATTGTAAAGGCGCCCGTGAAGCTGACTTTGCGGCGGACGCAGAAAGCGGCTGCAGAGCATCGGGGTGAGCGTCAGGGAGACGAAGCCCGAAACCAGGATCGCGGCCGCGATGGTGACGGCGAACTCATGCAGCAGGCGGCCAAGCACGCCGCCCAGGAATAGCACCGGGATGAATACGGCGGCGAGCGAGAAGGTCATCGAGAGAATCGTGAAGCCGATCTCGTGGGAGCCGTCGTATGATGCCTGCAGCACGCCCTTGCCCATCTCCATATGGCGCACGATGTTCTCGAGCATCACGATCGCGTCGTCCACCACGAAGCCGACCGATAGCGTCAAGGCCAGCAGCGACAGATTGTCGAGCGTGTAGCCGAGCAGCCACATCACGGCGAAGGTGCCAACCAGCGACATCGGCAGGGCCAGACTGGGAATGATGGTGGCGGAAAGATTGCGCAGGAAAAGAAAGATCACCATCACCACCAGGCACACCGTCACCATCAGGGTGAACTGAACGTCGTCCACCGACGAGCGGATGGTATCCGAACGATCGTAGAGCGAGGTCAGGGTGATCGCGGCCGGCAAATCGGCGCGAAAGGCGGGCAGAATTTTGCGGATGTTATCGATTACTTCGACGGTGTTGGTGCCGGGCTGGCGCTCGATGCCCAGCACGATGCCGCGCTGGCCGTTGATCCATCCGGCCACCTTATCGTTCTCGACGCTATCGATAACGTCGCCCAGTTCGCCCAGCCGCACCGGCGATCCATTTTTATAGGTGACGATCAGTGGCCGATAAGATGCGGCATTGAAAAGCTGGCCATTGGCACGGACCGTGAAAGCCTGATGCGATCCGTAGAGCGTGCCGGTTGGCAGATCGACATTGCCGGCCTGCACTGCCTGCGAGACCTCGTCGATGCCGATGCCATGGGCGGCCAGTTCCCGCGGATCGATCTGCACTCGAACCGCGTACTTCTGTGCGCCATAGACCTGCACCTGCGCAACACCGGTGATCATCGAAATACGTTCGGCCAGCTCGGTCTCGGCGTAGGTATCGACCGTCGATAGCGGCAGGGTGGATGAAGAAAGACCGAGATAAAGAATCGCCTTGTCGGCCGGATTGACCTTGGTATAGGTCGGTGGCGTCGGCATTCCCTGCGGCAGTTCCGCGTTGGCCTGCGCGATCGCGGCTTGTACATCCTGCGCGGCGGCATCGATGCTGCGATTGAGATCGAACTGCAATGAGACCGAGGTCGAGCCCTGGATGCTGGTCGAGGTCATCGAAGTGATGCCGGCGATGGTCGAAAACTGCTTCTCGAGCGGGAGCGCCACCGACGAAGCCATTGTTTCCGGACTGGCGCCGGGCAATTGCGCTTCCACCACGATCACCGGGAAATCGACGTTCGGCAGATCGCTGACAGGCAGATAGCGATAGGCCATCGCGCCGAAGGCGACGATCGCCAGCGAGATTAGGGTGGTCATCACGGGCCGGCGGATGAAAAGATCGGAAATACTCATCTAAAAGCCTGCTCGTAAAAAGCCTGATCGTCAGGCAGCCGGAGCGGGTGTCAATGATTGTTTGATACGAACCTGGGAGCCCGGCATCAATCGAAGCTGCCCATCGGTCACCACGGTTTCGCCTTTGTGCAGGCCGCTCGCGACGATTACCTGGTTGTCGATCGTGTCGCCGGGAACGATTGGACGGGGCTGCGCGGTCATATGGCCATCGACAACATATACGTATGAACCCTTCTGACCAGTTTGAACCGCCTGTGCGGGGATTACGAGCGCATCGAGGTGCTCGCCCAGTGTCAGCCGTACAGTAACGAATTCGCCCGGCCACAGCCGCTCATCCTGATTGGCGAACAGGCCCTTGAGCATGATCGTGCCGGTGTTGGGATCGACCTGGTTGTCGACAAACGCCAAAACCCCGTGGGCCGGTTCCTGTTCCTCGTTGGGCGCCGCGGCGGTCACCTGAAGCTGATGCTCCGTCATGTAGCGCTGGACATCGCCGAGCTGCCGCTCGGGCAATGAAAAGCTAACGTAAATTGGCCTGATCTGATTGATGACCACCATGACGCCCGAGACATCATTCGCTTTGACCAAATTGCCCGGATGCAGCTTCAGATCACCGGTACGGCCGTCGATCGGCGCAGTGATGGTGGTATAGGAAAGATTGAGCCGCGCGGTCTGAAGCGAGGCCTCGTCCGCCGCCACCGTGGCCCGCGCGGCGGCGGCGGTGGCATGCGCCTGGTCGTATTGCGCCTGGGTCCCGACGCCCTGTTCGAGCAGCGAGGCGTAACGGCGCTCGTCGGCCGCGGCCTGAACCGCTTGCGCCCGGTCGCGGGTTAGCTGAGCTGCGACCTGATCCAGTACGGCCTGGAACGGACGGGGATCGATCGTGAATAAAAGCTGGCCCTTGCGAACCTCGTCGCCCTGTTTGAAATGGACCTGATCCAGCCGTCCGTCCACCCGTGCCTCGACCGAGACCGTCGAATAAGACTCGACCGTGCCGATTTCATGCACCTGGTAAGGTACGTTCTTCTGCTCGACCGCCGCCACGATCACCGGCACGATCGGTTTGTCGAAGGTCGGGGCTTGGCTGGCCCCGCTTCGGCATCCGAAGGCGGTTGCGATGGTGAACAGTGCGGCAATCGCAGCGGCTGGCGCCTGCCATCCGCTGCGATTGCCGACGCCTCGCGTCCGCAGCAGGCGCCTCGCGGCGCAAGGCAAGGCTGGAAGTGTCCGGCTCAAGGTTTTTGTTTTTGCGCTTTGCTTCAATAGTGGCTTGAATCCGGGGGGCGCAAACCGTAGGTGAGCTTGAGCGTCGCGGACCAATCGTAATCTTACCAGTCCGAGTAATCGCGGGGAAAACATCGGCGCCAACCGAGGAGTTTCATTTGCGGGCGGTGTGAATCGCGATCAGGCCGAAGTTCAGCAGTTGGTAGCTGACATCGGAAAAGCCGGCCTGCGACATTATCGCGGCCAGGCGTTTGGCGTTCGGCAGGTCGTTCAGCGAGCGCGGCAGATAGCGATAGGCGGCGAAGTCGCCGCTCAGCATGCCGCCGATCAGGGGTACCAGGCCATTGAAATAGGCGAGGCAGAACGGACGCAGTGCACCCGGCGGATGGGTTACGTCGAGGCATGCGAGACGCCCGCCGGGTTTCAGCACCCGGCGCAGTTCCTCAAGTGTCGCTTTAAGGTTGGTCAGATTACGGAGCATAAATCCGTTGACCACCGAATCGAAGGTACCGTCGGCGAACGGCAATGCGATCGCATCGCCAGCCACGAAAGTGATCTCCCCGGCGGATGCGACGGCTGCGGCCTTGCGGCGGCCGACCGCGATCATCTCGGTCACGAAATCGGCCGCGATTACGTGGCGCGCGCCCTGACGAATCAATTCGATCGCGAGGTCGCCGGTGCCGGTGGCGATATCGAGCGCCAGCGCTCCGCGCGGGTTGGCCGCCGCGACCGTGGCCTGACGCCAGCGGCGATCCATTCCGAACGTCATCGCGCGATTGACTCGATCGTAGCCCGGTACGATGCGCGCGAACATCTGCCGTACCCAGCGGGCTTTTTCCGCCGGATCATCGAACAATGGCGGCTTATCGAACGAAGCGCGATTCATTATTACTCCACGATCATCGCGGCGCGCGCGGTCCGGTGCAAGCGCCGCTTCAATTGAGACGCCGGTTATGAAAGAAAAGTAGCACGATGAAAGCGATTGTTTACGACCATCCGGGCGATGAATCGGTATTGAAGCTGGGCGAGGCTCCCGATCCGAAGCCCGGACCGGACCAGTTATTGATCAAGGTCATTACCGCAGGGATAAATCGCGCCGATCTGATGCAGCGCGAGGGGCGCTATCCGCCGCCGCCGGGCGCCTCGGACATCCTGGGGTTGGAATGCGCGGGCGAAGTGGCGGAGGTCGGCGCCAACGTCAAAGGATGGCATCCCGGCGATCGCGCCATGTGCCTGATTCCGGGCGGCGGCTACGCCGGATTGGCGGCGGTTCATTTTGGATCGGCGATTCAGATTCCGAAGACGCTCAGCGATGAAGAAGCTGGCGGCATCCCCGAGGTTTATCTCACCGCATTCCTCAACCTGTTCTTGATTGGCGAGCTGACCAAAGGGGGCGTCGCGCTGGTGCATGGCGGAGGTAGCGGAGTGGGCACGGCGGCGATCCAGATGCTCAAGGAATTCGGCGCGCGATCGATCGTCACGGCCGGTTCCGACGAAAAATGCGATCAATGCCTGAAGTTCGGCGCCGACGTGGCGATCAATTACAACTCCGGCCCGTTCATGCCCAAGGTAAAAGAGGCGACCGGCGGCCGTGGCGTGGATGTGGTCTTGGACATCGTGGGAATTCCGTACCTCGAACAGAACCTCGATTCGCTGGTGCGCGGTGGCCGCTTGATTCTGGTCAGTCTCATGAAAGGTGCGCGCGGCGAGGTCGATCTATCGAAGGTGCAGCGCAATCACCTCAGAATCATCGGATCGACCTTGCGCAGCCGTCCGGTCGAAGAGAAAGCGGCGATCGTTTCAAATTTCCTGCGGCAGTTTGGGGCCGCGCTCGAAGCGGGGCGTATCCGCCCGCCGATCTACCGTACGGTGCCGCTGGCGGAGGCCGCGCAGGCGCATCGGATGATGCAACGCAGCGAGCATTTCGGCAAAATCATCCTGCGCGTTGCGTAGCCGGACCGCTCGGAGACTTCCGGTGGCCTTTTTGCGGCCGCCATATCGTCGCGGCCCGCAGCCGGATGCTATGCTGTTGGCGATCGCCGGATGAAACTTCCCGAACTGGATTACGAACTTCCCGAAGAATTGATCGCGCAGCATCCGATCGCCGATCGCGACGAGGCGCGCATGATGGTGGTGAATCGCCGCGACGGTTCGATCGAGCACTCGCGGTTTCGCAAGCTCGCGCGCTACCTGAGCGAAGGCGATCTGGTGATCGTCAACGACACGCGGGTTTTTCCGGCCCGGCTGTTCGCCCGCAAGGAGTCGGGAGGGCGTATCGAACTGCTGATGATTCGTCCGGCGGAGACTCCCCCTGGCGCATGGATTGCGCTGATGCGGGCCCATCATGCGCCCAAAGCTGGTGGCCGTCTTTTAACCGACCAGGACGAGAGCTTGAGGATCGTCGGCTATGATCGGCCGGGGCGGCCGATTGTCGTCAGCGAGAATGGCCGCTCGATCGAGGAGTTGGTGCAGGCGGATGGACGTCTGGCGCTCCCGCATTACATCAATCACCCGCCGCAAACCGAGGATGTCGAGCAATACCAGACCGTTTATGCCGATCGGATCGGTGCAGTCGCGGCGCCCACCGCCGGCTTGCATTTCACGCAGGCTCTGATCGACGAACTATTGGCGGACGGAATTCGTGTGGCGCGGCTGACGCTTCATATCGGCCCCGGCACCTTCACTCCGGTACGCAGCCCCGAAATCGAAGGGCATACGATGGAAGCCGAGTGGTACCAGCTGCCGAGCCTTACGCGCGAGGCGATCGAATTGGCGCGGCGTACGGGCGGACGCGTGATCGCAGTGGGGACCAGCAGCGTTCGTGCGCTCGAATCCCATGCGATCACCGGCGATAGCGAGGGGTTCACCGGCCTGTTTATCTCACCCGGGTTTCGTTTCAAGCTGATTGACGCCATGATCACCAACTTTCATATGCCGCGCACCACCGTGCTGGCGATGGTGATGGCGGTGGCCGGCCGCGAACTGATTATGAATGCGTACCGCGAGGCGATTCGCCATCGCTACCGGTTCCTCAGCTATGGCGATGCTATGCTGATCCTGTGATGGAACCCGCCGTCCGCATCGAAATAGCGGCGCGCGATGGCGCGGCCCGCAGCGGCCGCCTGATCACGCCGCATGGCGAGATTCCGACCCCGGCCTTCATGCCGGTCGGCACGCGCGCGGTGGTCAAGGCGATGGCGCCGGACGAGCTATGGTCGATGGGCTACCGGATGGTGCTGGCCAACGCCTATCATCTGGCCGCTCGTCCCGGTCCCGATTTGGTTCACGAGCTGGGCGGTATCGCCCGCTTCATGGGCTTTCGCGGCGCAATTCTGACTGACTCGGGCGGCTTCCAGGCGATGAGCCTGGCTAAAATCAATTCAATTAACGAGGAAGGCATCCGCTTTCGATCGCATCTGGACGGCAGCCCGATCATGCTGACGCCGGAAAGCGCGGTTACGCTGCAGGAGCGGCTCGGCGCCGACATCATGATGGCGCTCGATGAGTGCACGCCCTATCCGGTCGAACACGATCGCGCGCAGGCCTCGGCCGAGATGACTGCGCGTTGGGCCGCGCGCGGCCTCGCGGCGCGGACCAGTTCAACCCAGACTTTGTTCGGGATTGTGCAGGGCGGTGTATTTCCCGATCTGCGCCGGATGAGCGCGCGGCAGATTACCGCGATGGCGTTCGATGGTTTCGCCACCGGCGGGCTGTCGGTCGGCGAGCCGAAAGCGGCGATGATCGAGATGGCCGAATTGTCCGTCTCGATGATGCCGGAAACCCATCCGCGATATCTGATGGGGGTCGGCACGCCGGCGGATCTGCTGGTCGCGATTGGAGCCGGCTACGACATGTTCGACTGTGTGCTGCCGACGCGCAATGCGCGCAATGGCAGCGCCTTCACCAGCGCGGGCCGCGTTTCGATCAAGCGCGCGGTATATGCGCGCGATTCGCGTCCGCTCGATCCGGCTTGCGAATGCCGCACCTGTTTCAGTTTCACCCGCGCCTATTTGCGCCATCTTTATATGGGCGGCGAGATTCTGGCCGCGCGCGCGTTGACCGAACACAATCTGTTTTTCTATGCGAGCTTGATGCGCGCGGCGCAAGCTGCTATCGCATCGGGCACCTACCGCGCGTTTTCGCGCACGGTGACAGACCGGATTGCCGCCGGCGAAGGTGAATCCGGCAAGGCTAAAGCATATGTGGTTTGAAGGAATTGCGTGGGCCGCCTCAGCGCAGGCGCAGCCGTCGGGCGGGTTCGATCAGGTCGTGTATACGATGATCGTACCGTTCGCGATGATCTTTGGGATCGCCTATTTTCTGCTGATCCGGCCGCAGACTCAGAAGGCCGGCGATCATCAAAGGATGCTGAGCAGTCTCAAGCGCAACGACGAGGTGGTGACCTCGGGCGGGATACTGGGCAAGATAGTGGAGATCGGCGATAAGCTGGTGACGCTCGAAATCGCGCAAAACGTCCGCATCCGTATCGAGCGCTCGCAAATCGCGTCGGCCTCGAATTACGGCAAAGCGGCGGTATCCAAAAAGGAGAAGGGCGATTAGAGCGGGTGATAGCGCCGTTCGATCGCTTCGGGTTTACGGCTAGTGGCAGCGCAAAATCAAAATCTCGCACCGATTCTTATTCTGCTCGCGATTGGTATCGCGATTCTTTATCTGCATCTGACCGGGGGCAGCGGAAAAACCCGTCTGTATCTGGCGGGGCTGCTCTCTGCGATCGGCCTCCTGCTGCTGCTGCCGAGCCTCGGGGTGGCGCTGCCGGACTGGTACTCCTCGTGGTTGCCGACGCCGAAGATCCAGCTTGGACTGGACCTGCAGGGCGGCAGCCATCTGCTGCTCGAGGTAAAGCTCGATGACGCAGTGAAGAGCGCGCTCAGGCGCCGCGGCGACGATCTGAAACGCGAATTGAGCACTAATAAGATCGCCATCGCGGACCTGTCGCAGGATTCATCCGGTGCGCTAATCGTCAAGCTCAAAGACGCCGGTCAACGTTCGCAGTTTTTGGATGTCGTGGATCGGGTTTTCAATGATTTCACGATGCAGCAGGGTAGCGGCGAGGGTGGACCGTCTTACGTTCTGAATTTCAAGCCGCGTGAAGCGATCCAGGTCCGGCAATCGGCCATGGACCAGGCCCTGGAGACGATTCGGAATCGAATCGATCAGCTCGGGGTGCGCGAGACCACGGTTCAGCGCGAAGGCGAGGATCGCATTTTGGTCCAGCTTCCCGGGATTCAGGATCCGGAGCAGGCCAAAGAGCTGATCGGCAAGACCGCAGTGCTCGAATTCAAGCTGGTCGATGATAGCCATAATGTGCAGGATGCGCTGAAGAACGGCGCGCCGGCCGGCGACGGAATTCTTTATGGACGGCCGGACGCCGGCGGTCGCGAACCTTACCTGGTGGAAACCCCGGTGCTGATGACCGGCGACGTGGTTACCGACGCGCGGGTAAGGCCGGGTGGCAGGCTCGAAGGGCCTTACGTGACGGTCGATCTCGATCGCCGCGGCGCGGACATTTTCGATGCCCTGACCAGCGCGAACGTAGGGCGCCGGCTCGCGATCATCCTCGACAATACTGTTTATTCGGCGCCGGTGATCAAGGAACGGATTCCCGGTGGGAAAGTGCAGATTACCGGCAACTTCTCGATCGAAGATGCGCACGCTCTCGCGATTGTGCTGCGCTCGGGTGCGCTGCCCGCGCCGGTCAACATTATTGAAGAGCGCACGGTCGGACCATCGCTCGGGCGCGATTCGATTCGCGACGGCGAACTATCGTTCGTGGTGGGTGCGGCGGCGGTGCTGATTTTCATGGCGCTTTATTACAGCGGTGCGGGGGTGCTGGCCGATTTCGGACTGACGCTCAATATTCTGCTGCTGGTATGTGTGATGGCGGCGCTGGAGGCCACTTTGACGCTGCCCGGTATCGCGGGTATCGTCCTCACGCTGGGAATGTCGGTCGATGCGAACGTGCTGATCAATGAACGGATGCGCGAAGAGTTGCGCAATGGCAAAAGCCCGCGCGAGGCGGTTAAACTCGGCTATGAACGGGCCTGGTCGGCGGTGCGCGACTCGAACATCTCCACCTTTGCGGCGGGAATTATCTTGTTTGAATTCGGCACCGGTCCGGTCAAAGGATTCGCCGTGACCCTGTGCGTCGGGATTCTGACCGGTCTTTTCTCATGTATTGTGGTGACTCGCGCCTGGTATGATTATCTTATCAGTCAGCGTCGGTTGACGAGCATAAGTGTCTGATTTATCAAGGTTTTCGGCGTAGCTTAGGCCGAAAGGGAAAAGCGAAACAAAGCGGAAAAAAGACAGGAGCGGAGGGCCGGTTTGCTTGACGCGCCTGCCAGCGCCATACTACAAAGCGTCATTCATAACTCCGTGCGTAGGCTCCTTTTTTAGATGGCGATTGTTGACAAAGATGACGTGTTGCTGAATTCGCGGGAGGTTGCGTTTTTGCTCGACCTCAGTCCCGACACCGTCAATGAATTTGCGCGCCGAAATGTCCTGCCGGCCTTCAAAAAAGGACGGCAATGGCGGTTTCGCAAGCGCGATATCGCTTCGTTCAAACGCCAGATGAGGAGCGTAAACGCTGCCGCTTGATGGGTAGCGTGAGTGTGATGACAACGTGGTCCTGTTTTATCTTATTCCTTCTCCAGCTATCGAAACTTTCGTTAAATGATTCGAGGTCTTAATCAATGGCGGCACCGCATGAAAGCCGAGTTTATTCCGATTTTGCCCGTTTCTATGACTCGGTTTTCGGGCGTGCATTTCTCGACCATGAGCACGAAGTTATCGAGTCGATAAACTTTCGCCCCGATCAGCGCGTGCTCGAGGTTGGGGTGGGGACGGGAATTTCGCTCGACGCCTATCCGCCCTATATTCACATCGTCGGCATCGATCCGTCCGCCGACATGCTCGCGCAGGCCGCGGCCAAAGCGAGCGAGAATCAATGGGGCCATGTCGAGTTGCGGCAGGGCGATGCGCAAGCGCTGGATTTTCCGGACAACAGCTTCGACTACGTATGCTCGTTCCACGTGATGACGGTGGTTCCCGATCCGGTGCGCAAAATGCGGGAGATGGTTCGGGTGTGCAAGCCGGGTGGCAGAATCGTCGTGATCAATCATTTTTCCAGTCCTCACCCCGTGCTTTATTTTTTAAATACGATGATCAATCCGATCACCAAGCATCTGGGATGGACCACGCGGCTGCGCGTGCAGGATGTGATCGACGGCCAGCCGATTGAGCTCGAGCGTAATGAAAGGGTCTCGATGCTGTCGGTGCACCACGTTATCATCGGGCGCAAGGCAGATAGCATAACCGCGTAACCGGCTTGCCGTTTGCGCGGTAAACCTAGGATTTCAGCTCGAAAAGGATCGGTGCGAAAAGAATCTGTGCCGGATCCGGCGCGTTCGAAAAAGCCTGAAATGGCGACGAAATCGATTCTGCGCCGCCTCATGATGGCGTTTTTCTGCGCCATCTTTGTAACTGCGTCGCCGTGGGCGTTCGCCTACCAGTCCGAGCAGGTGACTGACGGCGGCACGATTACGGGCGTGGTCAAATATGCTGGCGCTGCGCTCAGGCCGGAGCCGATCGCGGCGACCAAGGATATCGAGGTATGCGGTCGCAAACCGCAATTCGATCAGTCGCTGATGGTGAGCGCCGACGGAGCAATCGCCGATGCAGTGGTGGCTATCCCGGATATCGAGCAAGGCAAAGCATTTCCGCCCGCGCGCGCGTACGAATTCGATCAGGCCGGATGCGAGTACACCCCGCATGTGCTGGCGTTACCGGTTGGCGCGGCGCTGGATATAGTGAATTCCGACGGCATCCTGCACAACGTTCACACCTATCCGGCCAACAATCCACAAATGAATATGGCGCAGCCGGGATTCAAGAAGACCATCCAGGTTCGCATCGAACATCCGGACCTCATCCGGGTCGAATGCGACGCGCATAATTGGATGCGCGGATGGTGGTACGTGGCGGGAAATCCCTACTATGCCGAAACCGGTTCCGATGGCCGCTTCACGCTTAGCGACGTCCCGCCCGGCATCTACACGATCCAGGTGTGGCAGGAGAAACTGGGCAAGCAGGATCGCAAAGTGACCGTAAAGCCCGGTCAGACGGTTACGGTCGATTTCACCATGGGCGCGCAGCCGAATTAGTTCCAATGGCTAAGACAGCCCAGGATAGCTTGATCAGAAAGCTCGCGCGCGTCGAGGTTGCGGCATCGGCACCGGCCGAAGCGGCCGCGACTTACCAGAAAAACTTCGGCTTCCAGATCCGGCAGGCGGAAAATGGCGACGGCATCGTCGAGGTGGGCGAAGTCGAGATTCGCCTGGTTCCGGCCGGCGCGCAGCGCGAAGGATTAATAGCGCTTCAGTTCGAAACCGAGCAGCTCGATAATCTGACAGCAGCCCTGTCGCGGGCCGGAATCGAGGCCGCCCGGATCACCACGGCAGACGGTGCTCGCGCGATCGAAGTTCCACCCCGCGTCACCGGCAACGTCCCGGTGATCGTCATCCAGCGCCAACGATAATCGGTGCTGATATAGACAGGTCTGGTTCCGGGGAAAGCGCACTCGCAGGATTGCATGCGTTTGACTTATGACGCATGTTTTAGCCCGTGAGAACGCCGATTCGCTCTCAACTGTGAGCCACCCTCGCTGGCATTCTGCTCGGGGTGTTCATAGCCGCCCCAGCCGGGCTGTGCTCCGATCGGGTAAAACAGGGCAAAGCGGCGCTGAAAAGATGCGATTATGGTCAGGCCGTCTCGTTGCTGTCGCAGGCCATCCGGCTCAATCCGAAGGATGCTGAAGCGTGGGTCTGGCGCGGCCAAGCTTACGACAAAGAAAAAGATTTAGAAAATTCGATCGCGGATTATACGGAAGCCCTTCACTTGAAGCCGGAGTCCGCCGGCGTCTATGTCTTGCGCGGCGACGCCTATCGGCACAATCGCGAATACCCTCAGGCTCTGGACGACTACGACATCGCCATAAAACTCAAGCCGCACAGTGCTGATGCTTTCACTTCCCGCGGTGTGTACTTTTTTGACCGCCGTGATTTCAATTCCGCGATTTCAGATTTTGATCAGGCGCTGCAGTTTGACCCAAATCACGCGAGCGCGATCGCCGATCGCAGGCTGGCATATGCCTGCCGCATCTCCTGGGTTACGTGCGCAGCATGGAAGGGTGACACATTTGGGTGGTTGGCGCTCGCATTCATGGGGGCAATCTTCTTTGCGTTCGGCTCAATCATCATTGCGGGGTATCGAACGCGCCAAGATCACATCGACCGCGCGTTTCGACGGGATCCAAATGGACAGTATGATTTTTATCCGCGCAGTTGGGGCAAAGGCTATGTTGTCCCGGATACGTCCGCTGCGCAAAGACTTCGAAGGCTTCTCCAACAACAGTACAACAGATCGAATGTTTTTTCGTTGGCGATGTGCGCGGTGCTCGGAGTCCTTCTATTTGAGGGCAAGTTCTCCCCGCGTTTTCTTAACTATTTCCTGTGGCCTACCTCATCTACGCGGCAGCGGAGTCTGCAATTTTCAGAATAATACTGAGGAAATTCGAAGTCGCAGACCAATCCGACAGACGCTTCAGCTTTCTCAGCCCATGCCGCGAGACCATGAAGTCTGTTCCAGCGATATCGTATGTGATCATCGTGGCCATGTGCCTTTCGTTTGCCTGGGTCGTGTTTTTGATGGTGCGGTACGAGTGGAATAAATTATTTGTGAGCTGGAAAATGCTTGTTGTCTATGGCTTGCTTGGATTTGGACTTGTCTTTGATGCGGCGCTATATGCCTGGCTGTTTGTGGCATCCCGAAGATCGAAAGACTAAAGGCTTGATCCTGATTCACTTAGCGCAGAGTGAGTCAGCGCCAGGTCTCAGACCTGACTTACGAAAGCGCTGCGGACGGCGGTCTCCAATTGATGGGTCAAGGCGTCGCGATCGGAGGATTTCAGGCTCCTGGTCTCAATCGGTGCGCATAGCCGAATCAGGATTCGGCGCCGCGGCACCACCAGCCGCGCACCACGTGGGAAAACCGCCGCGCTGCCGCTGATCGCGACCGGTATACAGCGCCGGTGAGTGGCGAGCGCAATCCATGCCGCACCGTCGTTGAAATCATGCACGCGATTGTCGGAAAAGCGGGTTCCTTCGGCGAACACGCAGATGTTATAGCCCAGCCGCGATACTTCTATCGCGCGCCGAATGGCCTGTCCGCCGCGCCGCCGGTCCACCAAAATATGCCCCGAACGCCTCATCGCATAGCCCAGCATCGGCACCTTCAGCAGTTCCTTTTTCGCCACAAATCGCGTCTCGCCGGGGATGAATCCGACGATTGCGAAAATGTCGAACATGCTCTGATGGTTCGCGACCATCACGAACGGCTCGATCCCGCGGAGATGCTCAAGCCCCTCGATTTCTATTTTCACGCCGCAGATTCGAATGATCAGCCAGCCCCATAATTGGCTGACTGGGCTCACCCAATGGCCATCGCGAAATGGCGCGACGATGGCGGCCACGCTGGACAAGATCACCGTGTACAGCACGGCCATAATCACCGCGGACGCCCCCCACAGCCATAAGGCTAAGGTACGCGGTTTTGCGATATCGCTTGCTTCAGACTTAGCGGTCATCATTTGGATAATACGCTAATCCGTATCCGAGGGAGGATGTGTGAGGTGCTTGCGAGATCGATCGAGGTGGGTTGATAGCGCGGGCGAATCAGCCTGGAGCGTGGTGCAGTAGCTCTCCGTTTTCGCGTGCGGCGCGATGCCAGTCAGGTGGAACGGACCTGCTGCGCACCGGTTACCCCTTGTCTGCCCAGCTTCAACCCGCGTGCCGAGCGCCGGCGCGGAACAATGAAAGCCGCCGCAGCCACCAGCAGCAGGGCCGCCTGCGCGACAAGCGTCTGCACGGTGGGGAAGAATCCGAGCACCTGGATCGTCGGCAGATGCGGGATGAAGTTCGCGGCGATCCATCCCGATTCCTGAAAGCTCGAGACCCCCTGCCCAATGAAAACAATCGCGAGTCCATAAAGCATCACGGTAGTGGCCGAGAAAAATGAGCCAATCGGGATTTTCACTGTGGCGCGATTGAGCACGATGAACAGAATCGCGAGCGCCGCGCCGCCGGCCAGCACGCCCATCATCACGGCGTGTTTCTCAGCCGATTCCGTCGCGCCGGAAAACAGCGCCTGAAAAAACACGATGGTCTCCGCGCCCTCGCGCATCACGGCGAGAAAGGCGGTGAGTCCCAGCGCGAGTGACGGTAGCACGCTGCGATTCGCGGTCTGAATTTGCGATCGAATGAATCCCCTCCATTGGTCGGCTTGCGCCTTCGAGGTAAGCCACGAGCTCACGTAGAAAAGAGTCGCCGCGGCGAATACCTGAAAAATGCCCTCGAGCGTGTCGCTGGTATCGTCGGCCAGGAAATGGTCAACCGACCAGGCGAGGGCCAGGCTGACGAAAATGGCGGCCACCGTGCCAGAATAGATCCCACGAACCTTGCGCGATTCACCAGCTTCGCGCGCGCCGGCTACCAGTGCGATCACTACCAGCAGGGCTTCAAAGCCCTCGCGGAAAAGAATGCCAAAGGAGTAAAGGAAATATGGCAGGACAGTATGTGTCTGGCTCATCTATTTTGAGAATGATTCTCATTTACAACTTATCGCTGTGAGCTTCGGGCTGTCAAGCCTCCCGATGGCAGCTCGCGGAGTTTTCTTTCTTGCCGAAACAGAAACAAGTGGAATAGTCTTTCCAATGGAAGCGCAACCCGGAATCAGGGTTCGCTTCAATTTTTTTCATTCGCCAGGTTGAGCCCGAACGATGGTTGAAACTCTCGGTGTGGTTGGGGCGGGGCAGATGGGCGCCGGGATCGCGCAGATCGCAGCCCAGGCTGGAATTAACGTAATCCTGTCAGACGTTTCCGATGATCTGTGCCGCCGCGGTCTCGATGGTATCCGCAGACTGCTTGATCGGAGCGTGGAACGCGGGCGAATCACGCCCGCCCTGCGCGACGCGGCGGTCGCGCGGCTGCGGGTCACGATGCGGCTCGAAGAGCTGAGCGACGCGGACTTTGTGATCGAGGCGATTGTCGAACGGGAAGAGGCCAAAACCGCGCTGTTCCGCCGTCTGGACGGAATTTGCGGAACCGACACGATCTTCGCCTCCAACACCTCGTCGATTTCGGTCACCCGGATGGCGGCGAGCACCCGGCGCGCGGATCGTTTTATCGGGATGCACTTCATGAATCCGGTTCCGATCATGAAGCTGGTTGAGATTATTCGCGGTCTCGGCACTTCCGACGCGACCCTCGCGGTGACCCAGGATCTGGCTGCGCTGCTGGGTAAAGAGACCATTCTGGTTCAGGATTCACCGGGCTTCGCGGTCAATCGCGTGCTGTTGCCGATGATCAACGAAGCGGTGTTCGTCCTGCAGGAGGGACTGGCGACGGCGGAAGATATCGACACCGGGATGAAGCTCGGGACCAACCAGCCGATGGGTCCGCTCGAACTTGCCGACCTGGTAGGTCTCGACACCTGCCTGTACATCATGGAAGTGCTGCATCAAGGACTCGGCGACAGCAAATACCGTCCCTGCCCGCTGCTGCGGAAATACGTCGATGCGGGCTATTTCGGTCAAAAGAGCGGCCGTGGATTTTATCTATACGACGAGCGCGGAAAGCGACGCTGAGCAAGCGCCGCGGCCAGCACGGAGGATCGAAGCATGGTCAAGGCGTTCATTCTAATCGATACTTCGCCGGGGAAGGCGAGGGAAGTGACGCAGAAAATCCGTCAGGTGACTGGAGTGTCCGCGGCGCACGCGGTTACCGGCCCGCACGATATCATCGCGATGGTCGAGGCTGCCGATGTATCCGCACTGGGCGAGCTGGTGGTGCATAAAATTCAGAGTGTGGCGGGCGTGAGCCGGAGCCTGACTTCGATCGTCGCGGACTGAGACGGTTTCGGCAACTTGAAAGAGTTAGCCGGCGCAACTTGCAGGCGGCGCGCGTGGCGCTTACCTTGAGAGGCAGGTCGGAGTGCGACCGATAAGCGCCCATGCACCAAAAGATGGTTTGTGATGGCTGAGCTACCCGTACTAAAACGCCTGCGCAAGGAACTCGAGGTCCTCAAGCGTGAGTTGACGGTCGAGTTGCCCAAGGAACTTGAACGCGCGCGCGCCCATGGCGACCTGTCCGAGAACGCGGAATGGGCGATGGCGAAGCAGCGGCAGGAGTTTCTGCGGGCGCGGGTCTCCAACCTGGAGGCGCGGATCGCGGAACTCTCGATGATCAACCTGGATTCGATTCCGCGCGACACCGTGGGTCTGGGCAGCCGGGTGGAACTCGAAGACCTTGACGACGGGAATCGCAGAGAATTCGAAATCGTGGTGCCTGAAGAGGTCGACGGGGCGCTCAATCGCATTTCGCTTTCCTCGCCGCTGGGCCGCGCCTTAATCGGAAAAACCAGCGACGATGATATTGAGGTTCAAACGCCCAAAGGCAAGCGTTCGTATATGGTTCGCAAGCTGGTGACCATTCACGAGCTGATGCTCATCGGTACGAGCGCGCCTGAACGCTAACCGAACTAGTCCCGGTACATCGCTTCGATCTGCTCGCGATAGTGGTCCATCACGACCCGGCGCCGCAGTTTCAGGGTCGGGGTAAGTTCGCTGTTTTCCTGCGAAAATGGCTGTGCGATCAGCGTGAAGGCGGTGATCGCCTCGTGATCCGAAAGCGTCCTGTTCAGTTCACGTAAATAACGCTGATAGCGCGTGCGCATGGCTGGTTGATTGACCAGTTCTTCGGCTTGACCGCCAGGCAGACCGTCGCGTTTTAGTTGATCGGCGAGCGCCTCGAAGTCCGGCACAATCAAGGCGGCCAGATGCTTGCGGCGATCGCCGATCACGCAGGCCTGCGCGATTAGCGGATCGCTTTGCAGGCGATTTTCCAGGTTGGCGGGCGAAACGTTCTTGCCGCCCGAAAGCACGATAATCTCCTTTTTCCGATCGGTAATCGCGATGAACCCTTGCTCATCGATACGCGCGATATCGCCGGTGTGCAGCCATCCTTCGTGGTCGATCGCCTCGCGGGTGTCGCGCTCGCGCCCGTGATAGCCTTGCATCACGCTCGGCGCGTGGATCAACAGTTCACCGTCCGCGGCCGTCTTCACCTTTACATTGATAAGCGGTCTGCCGACCGTTCCAATTCTGGTCCGGCCGGGCAGATTCACCGATACCACCGGCGAAGCTTCGGTCAGCCCGTAGCCTTCAAAAATCGGGACCTCGGCGGCGGCAAAGAATTCGAAGATTTCGACCGGCAGTGGTGCGCCACCCGCGATCAGATAACGTATCCGATCGCCGAAAATTGCGTGGATACGACCGAATACCAGGGGTCGAAAAAATCCCATCGCCAGCGCCAGGTGCGGCGGCGCCGGCTTGCCCGCGTGCCGATAACTGGCGGCGCGGCGGCCAACCGCAAGCGCGATCCTGAACAATTTTTGCCGCAAGGGTGGGGCGTCATGTATCGAGCGCATCACGCGGTTGTAAACCACCTCAAGCAGGCGTGGCACGGTGAGAAAAACCGAGGGGCGGATTTCGCGCAAGTCCTGCGCGATCTGCGACAGCCCTTGCGCGTAGGCGATCGTTCCGCCGCACATCATTACGGTGTAATAGCCGGCCGATCGCTCGAACGAATGCGCGATCGGCAGGAACGACAGGATTACGTCACGATCGTGCAGTTCCAGCGCGTTCAGATTACCCTCGCAGTTGGCGATCAGATTGCCATGCGAGAGCATCGCGCCCTTGCTCGGACCGGTGGTGCCCGAGGTGTATATGAAAGTCGCGAGATCGTCGCGCGAACCGGCGATTGCGCGTATCGGCGTTGCCGCGCTGATCGACGCCAGCGTTTCGATTGGTATGCTGGCGCCCGGATCGGGCGAGCCGGTGGCTGAATCGAGCAACACGATGCGTCTGAGCTGCGGCAATGAAGGCGCGATCGCGAGCAGCCTTCGCAGCGGCTCGGGGCCTTTGACCGCCACCAGCGCTGCGCCGGCGTCGGCCAGGATATGCGTGGTCTCTTCGGCGGCGATAGAGGTATAGAGCGGCACGATCACCGCGCCCATCCCGAGCGCCGCCTGATCGGCAATCACCCATTGCGGCGAGTTGTCGGCCAGAATCGCCACGCGGTCGCCACGCTTAAGGCCGATCCCAAGCAATCCTGCCCGTAGCCGCCCGGCCGCCTGACCGACCTCACGCCACGACCATTCGCGCCATTTCTGATCGATTTTTTCCTTTAAAAATGTACGATCGCCATAATGGCGCGCCCTGGTCTCGAAAGCGGTCGCGAGCGTGATATCATCCAATGTTATGCGTTGCACAGCCGGTCCCTTCGGGGAATTCCGCTTTCGATCAGCGGCTCCATTAGTTATCCTTTAATCGATTCTTTTCAGTAGCAAACCGTCTTCAGCATTGGTATCGTCAATCTTTCAATTTGGCCGCAACCGGATGGCTTCTTTTGATCGAATATGATGTGGATCGGGCGTAACCGGCCCGTCTCGTCGTATCGGTTCGCGATGGAAGTTTCGATGCGCCACGCAGGACGAATAGCACAGTGATCAAATCCACGGTTTCCGGCGCGACGGCGGCGGATATCCCGGCGAAAAAAACGCCGCCCGGATTGCATCGATTTGCGGTGCTGGCGGCGGTCATGACGGGTATCCTGATCTTTGTCGGCGGTCTTGTCACTTCCACCGGTTCCGGTCTGGCGGTGCCGGACTGGCCGCTGGCGTTTGGCCACTTGGTGCCGCCATGGTTCGGCGGGATACGCTTTGAGTATAGCCATCGCGTAGCGGCGGCAATCGTGACCACCCTGACGCTGGTTCTTGCGCTGTGGGCCTGGATCGCCGAGCCGCGGCGATGGGTCCGTAATGCGGCGTTGGCGGCCTTCGGCCTGGTAATCGTGCAGGCCTTGCTCGGCGCGATGAACGTCTTGTTGCTACTGCCGTTAGGCGTAACCGTGGCGCATGCGGCTACCGCGCAGGCGTTCTTCTGCCTGATGGTGGGGATCGCGATGTTTACCAATCCCAATTGGGAAACCATGGGCCGGGAAACCATGAGTGGGCGGGAAACCATGAGTGGGGATGATATCAACCTGCGCACGCCCCGGCTGGCCACCCTGACGGTGATTACCACCGCCGCGATTTACCTTCAGATATTGATCGGTGCGCTGATGCGGAACATGGGCGCGGGGCTGGCGATTCCGGATTTTCCTTTATCCTATGGACGGTTGGTGCCGCCGGGATGGAGCCGTGGGATCGCGGTGAACTTTGCCCATCGATGCGGTGCGTTGGCGGTTGCGATACTGATCGTCTGGACGGCGCTTACAATACTCAGGTTCCATCGCCAGCAGCCGCTGCTGGTGCGCCCGGCGCTTGGCCTGTTGATACTGCTGGCGCTGCAGATCACGCTCGGCGCGCTCACGATCTGGACCCGGCGCGCGGTAATCCCGACCACCGCGCATGTGGTGACTGGGGCCGGCGTGCTGGCCACCAGCTTCGCCTTGATGCTGCGGGTGTTCAGATTGGTGGGCGCTGCGCGTGGCTTTCGTCATCGGGCGGCATTCGCCGGTTATAATCGAGGCGCGATGAGCGGGGTGGGATCGTGAGCAGTCAGGCTGCGGCTATCGCCAGTCCGCTCGGCGGCGCTCGGCGTCGTCTCGCGGATTATTTTGCGCTGACCAAACCGCGTGTGGTTTCGATGGTGCTCGTCACCACCTTCGCCGGCTATTACCTCGGCGCGGCGGGCGCGCCGAATCCGATCGTGGCCTTGAACCTGATAATCGGCACTGCGCTGGCGGCCGGCGGCACGCTGGCGCTCAATCAATATTTCGAACGCGACCTCGACGGCCTGATGGAGCGAACGCGCCGCCGTCCGCTGCCCGCCCGGCGGCTTTTTCCGCTGGAAGGTTTTGCGTTCGGCGTGCTGACGGCCATCTGCGGTTTCGCCTGGCTGATCGGCGCCGTCAACTGGATGAGCGCGGCGGTGATCGCGGCGATCACCGTGCTTTATCTCGGCGCCTATACGCCGCTCAAGCGGGTCTCGTGGATCTGTAATCCAATCGGATCGATCCCGGGCGCGTTGCCGCCGGTGGCCGGCTGGGTGGCCGCGCGGCATAGCCTGAGTATCGAGCCGCTGCTGATGTTCGCGATCATGTATCTGTGGCAACTGCCCCATTCATTAGCGATCGCGCGGCTGTACCGGCGCGACTATGAGGCGGCGGGAATTCACCTCTGTCCACCCGACGGACCGCGTGGCGTGCTGGTGAATTCGCTCATCATCGGCGATTGTTTTCTGCTGCTGGCGGTGAGTCTGCTGCCGGCCCTGATGAACTATGCTGGCCGTATCTATCTGGCCGTCGCGATCGTGCTGGGACTCGGGATGCTGGTCTGTGCGCTCGGTTTGATTGGCGCTCCCGATCGCGCGGCCTCGACCCGCCGGGTGATCATGGCCTCGCTGGTGTATCTGCCGCTGGTCCTGCTGGTGCTGGTGCTGGATCGAATCTAACGCGTGCGACGGTTTCAATAGTTTGATTCCCTACGCGATGCTTCCGGCCTTTAACGCGTTCTCCAACGCGGTGGCGGGGATCATGCTGGCGGCGGGATTTTTTTTCATCCGGCGCGGCAACGTGCGCGCGCATCGCGCCTGTATGCTGACTGCCTTCGGCGTCTCTATCGCCTTTCTGATTTCATATCTTACTTACCACGCGCATGCCGGCGATGTCCGGTTCCTGGGACGCGGGATAATCCGGCCGGTATATTTCACCATCCTGATCACGCATGTCTCGCTGGCGATCGTGATCGTTCCGCTGGCGATTATCACCTTGCGGCGCGCGTTGAAGGGCCGCTTCGCGTCTCATCGCGCAATTGCGCGCTGGACCTGGCCAATCTGGATGTATGTCTCGATCACCGGCGTAATCGTCTATCTGATGGTCTACCAGATCTATCCGCACTCACCGATCGCCAGCGCAAGTTCGCACCGTTTCGCGGCCGCCACGACTCTCGCGCCATAATTCCTCTCGCAGCTTGAAAGATACAAGTATCTCAGGTAGCCGAAATTTATGCCTTCAGATGGGTTCTGGATTCGCAATCAAAGCCAAAGCCTTTGACCTGACTTCCCGAAATTCAACCCAGCCGGGGATCGGGCGCGCGTTAGGGAAGGTGGCTCTTAAGTATCGCCTAATCGCGTCACGGAGGCGCTGCCAACGCAGAGCGCCCGGTAGAGCCGCTTCGCATTTCTGAATGAAATATTCAAATTTTGACCAATCACTCACCTGATAGGGCGCCGGTTCTCCAAATCGAGGGTTTTTCTCATTACGGTAAAGCCAATATGTTTGCCAACCCGGCTCGGCGAGAAAGACCGATGTAATTTCGAAGAATCGGTCGTTGTAAAGCGAAAGTATCAGGAGGGGAGTTAAATAGTCTTGAGATAGAATTTCAGAAGAATCTCGAGTTACCCCTGCCGCGATAGTGGGCCCTCCACCAAGAACCACATTGCTGTTTATTACAATCGGCCTCGAAACATAATTCTCTACACGGCTTGGCGGCTTAGGATCGAAATGTGCATCCCAGTCGATATCTGAGTACTCGTGATCGCCCGTAATTGCTTCCGTGGTTTTCTCCAAAAACCATCCACCTGCTCTGGCTAATGAATCGAGCACCTCTTCGGGAAAAAAGTCCTTGCAAATCTCGGCGCCGGCTCCGAAATTTTCTATTTCCGAGGTTTCGAGCCATCGAATCGCATAGCCTGCGATCGTGAATTCTTTTTTTGGAAATTCGCAATTATGAAGTCTGCGTAACCATTTGACTTCACGATCCGAAAGCGGCAGTCGGTCAATGATCTGTTCGGCATAATTTGGAGGCATGTCGCCGGCGAGAACGCTCTGGTAGTAACCGGACCTTCGAACTACCTTGGAAAGTTTTTCCGCATCCCATTCGATCTCCCAAGCGTCGTCTGCCTCATCTTCCCCTGGAGTACCAAGGAGATAGAGATGAGGTTGCCCCGATTGCGTAGACACTCGGGTTAGGCAGCCATCGGTTCATAATGACGACGCTCGAACTCAACCGGACAGAGATAACCGAGCGCCGAATGCCGGCGCTGGCGGTTGTAAAACAGCTC
>DAHVFB010000048.1 GCA_027317185.1 Deltaproteobacteria bacterium | reverse complement strand
GTGCTGGCCGGGGCGATAGCCGCGGTGGTGTGGTGGTACGGCACTCCTGCCGCGGCCGTCGGCGTAATGTGCGGGGCGGTGGTGATGATGCTCGACCTGCTGGCGCTGGCCGCGATTGCGCGCACGCTGCTTGCGGTCGCGCGCGGAACCGGCGGCGCCGGCGTCCTCGGTGCGCTTGCCGCGCCGCTGAAATTGCTGTTAATTATTGGGCTGGTTTACATTCTCCTCACGCGGGCCCATCTCAATCTGCTCGGTTTCGGGCTCGGTATCCTGACGCAACCAGTCGCGATTATGATCGAAACGGGGCGTCTGATAACGCGGAGCCCGCTGCTGGGGAGCACTGATCCGGAGGCGTGAATTGCCGGCTGTCAATTTTATAGAATTAATTTCCAGAACCACGCATATCCCGCTGGTGCTGGTTAGCACCTGGATCGTGATGGGTCTGCTGGTTGGATTTGCGCTGATCGCCCGCCGATCGATCGATCGCGCGGCGGATCCGATACTGCCCGAAGATCACGTCGGTATCCGCTCCATCAGCGAAGTGCTGGTCGGATGGCTCGACAGTTTTAGCCATGACGTGATCGGTCACGGTGCGCGCGAGTTCGTCGGCTTTTTCGGCAGCCTGTTTGTGTTTATTCTGGCGGCGAATTTCTTCGGCCTGGTGCCCGGGATGGAGCCGCCGACCAGCGATTCCAACCTGACCTTCGCCTTGGCGATAATCGCGTTTGGTTTTTACAACTACTATGGGTTTCGCGCCAATGGCCTCGGTTATCTAAAATCCTTCCTGGGTCCAGTGCTGTTTTTGGCGCCGCTGATGCTGCCGATCGAGGTCGCCAGCCATATTTTCCGCCCGGTCTCGCTCGGTATCCGTCTGTTTGCGAACATGTTTGCCGACCATACGATGCTCGGTATTTTCACCACCAAAATTTCTGCCACCAGGCTGGTTGTCCCGGTGATCTTTTATGTCCTGGGCTCGATCGTTTGTATCGTGCAGGCGTTGATCTTCACGGTGCTGGCGATGGCCTACGTCAGGATGGCGCAGGAAGAAGCACACTGACCGTTTCAATATCCGCAAAAAATTGAATTCCGCGATCCGCCGGCCAATCCGGGCAATCGGAGGAGATGATAAGAGAAGGCGGTGGGCCATCAAGGTTGGGCGGCGGCGCGAGAACAAGGAGAAAAGAGGATGGTTCGCAAAATTGGGTTGACCCTGGGCGCCCTGATGGCGCTGATGCTCGGCTCGCCGTTATTCGCAATGGCGCAGACGGCGGCGGTTGCCGATGGCGGGATGAGCAGAGGTCTGATCGGCCTTGGTACCGGCCTCGGCCTGGGTATCGCGGCGCTCGGCTGCGGTCTTGGTCAGGGCAAGCTGGCCGCTTCGGCGATGGAGTCGATCGGACGTAATCCTAACAGCACCAGCCAGTTGTTCGTCCCGATGATCATCGGCCTGGCGTTCGTCGAGTCGCTGACCCTGTATGCTTTCGTGATCGCGTTCTTCCTGTACGCCAAGATCTAACAAATCCAACGAAAAGCTGAATTGTTCGACCACGGGGGTGGGCTTGATGCCCGCCCCCGTTTTTTTACCGCCAATCAGCGCGTCGGGGGCTGCATCGAGACGAACGGAATCGGGCCCTAGCCGCCAGCGGTCTGCCACGTCGTAACCGCCCTCCACTGTTCCGCTTTGGCTATACGATATACGTCGGCACGGGTTCATCATTCACATCCCCGGCGGTCGCCCTTCGTTAGCGCGAATTGAAGATTCTCCGAGAGGCTAAACGGCGGGGAAGTGGGATTCGGAACTGTGCTGAACATGTTTAATCATGGCCGCGACCTGAGAGTTCGCTCTTGAGACGGTCAGATGGGTACCTGGATGGTCCTTTTTAAAGACCCTGAAAATCTCATCAGCAAAGGCCTGCCCGATCGTTTCGACCCCTTCAAAATCCAAAATTACCTCTTTAAAGATGGTTACGCGCGTTAGCAATCTTTTGGCTTGCGATCTCGAAACGAGTTGTTCTGCTCCATATCGAGCGAGCCGCACCGGCACCTGAGTTTTTGAAAACGAATAATCTTGATCTTCGCCCGCAAATTCATCCGTCACTTGTTTAAGCGAACGTTCACTGAAAGCACTAATCTCCATTAGCACTTGCGTTCCGGGCATACCGGACGGCAGTTCGTCAACCTTGACTCCCCAGTCGGCCAAATCAAACAGCCAATCTCCCTGTTCGGGCGTGCACGTTAACGATAGGTTCCCGGACAAAATTGCGAATCGATCGAATATACGGGACGTGAAGAATATTCCCTCTCCCGTGTGCCTGTCCGGATCAGTGGTTAACCGGCCTTTGGAAAGCTCCAGAATCGCGTGACGCGGATCCTCGAGCGACCGCTCCATATAAATTTTCTTGAAAATGCCGATCCCCTCGTCGGATACCATCATCGAAACGTTCGCGGCAGTGCGTAGCGCCAAAAGATGAACTATCACGGACCCCGAATGATCGATCACATTGTTTAGCATTTCGGTAAATCCATGTTGGCCGATTAACTGCACGTTGGGCGGCAAATCAGCAAATATTGGTTCAATATGTTTTCGCCAGATCAGGTCTTCTTCCAAATTCGGTGTGACCGCCATGTCGACAGCAAATTGGTTGATAATTGGCAACTGATATTGCCGCGCGCGAGTATTTCCGGCAGACGTCAGCAAACCTTGCCGAATCATCTCCTGAATTTCACGGTGGACGGTTTGACGGGAAATTCCAAACTGAGCTGCGGCGCTTGAAACTATTCTAAGTTGACCAGCTCGTATAGATTGGATAATCCACTTACGCAGGTCAATAGGGCCAAATTGACGCGACTTCATGTGCCTATTGTTGCACCGAAGTCGATGTATTGTCCACCCATTGTCTCACACCGGGGGGTCGAGGTCGGACGCAGTAAAGAGGCAGGAGCATCGGCATGTCCTGTAACGTTTCAGTCGCGTCGGTGGTGGCGTTGCCGCGGCGCTCGCGCCGCCGCAGCTTGTCTGATGCCCGCCCCCGTTTTTTTACCGCCAATCAGCGCGTCGGGGGCTGCATCGAGACGAACGGAATCGAGGCCTGGCCGCCAGCGGTCTGCCACGTCGGAACCTCGCCTTTCCAGCGCTGAATCGCCATGTACTGGATGAGCTGTGGCGTCATGCTGGCTGCGATTAGCTGGTTGGCTTTGGCCTCAGCCTCTTTCTCCATCAGCAGCGCGTCGGCGCGGCCCTGCGCCTCGGTCCGTAACGCGTTGGCGTTTCCCTGCGCTACAGCGACCTTCTGACGGGCCTCGGCCTCGGCTACGGCCACTTGATTTTGTGCGGTCTGAGCGCGCTGCGTAGCCTCCAGCGCCTGCTCGATCGCCTCCTGAATTTGCGGGGGAATGCGGGGCTTGTTGATGATTGAAATGTAATCGAAACGGATTCCAAGCGGCGCCATCTCGGCGTCCACCGTTTTCTTCACGTCGGCGTCGAGCTGCGAAATCCCGGCCCCCAGCACGTCCATCGCATTGAGCGTAGCCCCATCGCGGGTAAACGCATCGCGCACCCGGGATCGAATATAGGTGTCCGCGATCACTTCGGGTGGCTGGCGGAAGATGATGAAAAGCTGAGCCACCTTATCGGGCATGAATTGATACGCGACGCTGACATCGACGTTAACCTGGATTCGATCCTTGGTGACGAAGGTGAGGCTTTCATCCAATCCGCGGCCCTCGTTCGGGCTTACCGTCCAGATGTTGTACTGCATGAAGGTGGGAAACTCATAAATCTGCTCGGTCCAGGGATTATAGAGAATCCGTCCGGTCACGATCGGCAGATCCTGTACGCCGCGTTGCGGTCCATACAAATCGACTTTGATTCCGACATAGCCGGGCGGGACATATTTACAGCCGTTGACGGCAGCCAGGATCACGACCGCGATCGCCATCATCCCGAGCCGCTTCATGGTTTTGATCGATAACTGGATGCCTTTGAGCACCAGCGCGGCCAGTATGCCGAAGGCGAGCGACAACAGCACCACGCCCGAGGCGATGCCGAAACGGCTCTGCGAATCGATCAGGTCGCACGCCCGGGTGGTCAGGATCATCATCAGCATTATGCCGATGCCGAGGATTACGACTAATTTCAGGGCGCCAAAAAGCTTGATCTTTGCTGGATCTGCATCCCGTGTTCCCGAACCGCCGTTTAATTTGACCAGTCGTTTAATCGACGCCATTGTTCCCCTCCCAAAGCTCGATCGGCTGCCTGCCGGTTCCGCTCACGATCTAGCATGTCTCAGTCGGAGAAGTATCCGGTAACGCTCAGTCGCGCCCGTGGGTGCCGTTGAGCACCTCGAACTGGCCGCGGCGGCGCTCGCGCCGCAGCAGCACGTACATCGCGCCCGCGCCGCCGTCGTTGGGCCGCGCCGAGGTAAACGCCAGCACGTAGCCGCCGATCACCCCGTGCGAGAGCCAACGTGCGGTAAGATGTTTCAGGATCGGACGCCCGCCCGGCGATCCGTGGCCGCGACCATGCACCACCAGGATTGCGCGGCGGCCCTTGTGCAGCGAATCGATGATGAAATCCGTCAGCGCGCGCTTGGCTTCTTCGCGTACCATCCCGTGCAGATCGATATGCCCTTGCAGCGCGAACTCGCCGCGCCGCAGGCGGCTCACCACCCGCGGATCGATTCCGTTCCGCGCGCCCTCGACGTATTCCTCGGTTTCGGTAAGTTCGAACGGCCCCTGGCCGGATACCAGGTCATAAAGCTCCGCCAGCACCTCCGATTCTTCGCTCACGATGTTGACCGCTACGCGCGGCTCAATCGCCACGCGGGCCTTGCGCGGACCGGACAACGGCCGCGCGCCGTCCATCGCCTCGCGAAACAGAGCCTCGTCGTTGATTTGCGGAGCAGGTGAAACTGCTTGGGATGGCGCGGCGGGTAGTTTGATCGCTGTCGTGGCCGGTGCGGGGTTTGGGCGCCCGTCGCCGATCATTTTACGGAGATCCTTGAACGGCGAAGGAAACACCGGCTTGGAGGATTCCGGCTTGGGGGGCTGGCTCCGGGATTTTCCTTTGCGCGCCATCTGAATGTTCCTGACTTATGTTATCTGTTGGCGATTGGACGCACACGTGGCTTCCAATGGAAAATGACAGAGCCGAACCGGGATATTGCTCGGGATCTCGAGCAAATCGTGCATCAATGGTGGTGCGAAACGGTCGCCTGCCGGCGCTGCACAACCATTGCGCCGTGGCGAAAATTCCCCGCTGACGCGCACGGTACGCCGCGGTTCGGACTGATGATCCTCGGCGAGGCGCCGGGGCGGGTTTCACTCGATAATGGCCGCGGATTTTCGAATCCGCGCAATCTGACTATCCGCCGAGCTTTCGCCCGCGCAGTTGCGCCGAGCGAAATCGAACTGGAGGATATCTTTTACCTCACCGATACGGTGAAGTGCTGGCCCGCAAGTGCGACCGGCGCCAATCGATCTCCGATCGCGAGCGAAGTCCGCATCTGCACCGCGGAGAAACTGGCACCGGAGCTCGATCTGGTGCGCCCGCGACTGATCCTGGCCTTTGGCGTCCGCGCCGCGCGCGCGGCGTTGGGTTACGACGTAAAATTGAACTTGGCGCATGGCAAGGTCCATCGTAGTCTTAGGGGCATTCGAGTTATTCCATTTATGCATCCATCAACCGCCAACATCGTCGGGATGCGCAGAGCGGGCATAGTCTCGCTCACGGATTATGAAGATCGGCTCGCCCGGCTGATTCGGCACGAACTGGAGCGCCTGCAGGTGAGAGGTGGCTGATGCGACGAGCGTTGATCATCGGAGGCTCTATCCTCGGAGGCTCTATCCTCGGTATCGGTATCGTCGTCATCGCCGGGCTGTTCGTCTATGCGATTCTGAATCTGAATTCGATCGTCGAAGCTAACCGGGATCGGATTGTGGCTTCGGCCAGCGATGCGCTGGGACGGAAAGTGGAGGTCTCGTCGATCAAGGGCAGCCTCGGATGGGGCATTTCAATCGATTTGAGCGGAGTGACGATAGCGGGCGATCCGGCGTTCTCGAATCAGCCGCTCATGACCGCCCAGGACGTGAACTGCAAAGTCGAATTGCTCCCGCTGCTGTCGAAGCGGGTCAGAATCGCCCAGCTCGAAATCAACAGTCCCACGATTCGTATTATTCGCAACCAGGCCGGCGATCTGAACGTCGCCAGCCTCGGCCGCAAAAGCTCGCGCCAGCAGATGCCAGTAGCGGCAACCCCCGGTATCGAGCCGACCGCGCCGGCGCTGCATGCGATGCCGATGGAAGCCGCACCGCAATCGAAAGCCGTGGCTAATCCGCTCAACGCGCTGGATTTGAACAGCCTGATCATCGCCAACGGCACCGTTTTCTACCAGGACGCGGCGTGGGGACCGGATCCGATCGCTATCCGGCGGCTGGACCTCGACCTCGAGCATTTCCGCGCCGATGCGCCCTTCGATCTGACGCTTGCGATGGCCGCGCTCGCCGACCGGCAGGACCTGAAGCTCAAGGGACAGATGGGGCCGCTGATGAGCGGCGGCGCGTTGAACCTTCAGCAGACGCCGCTCGCGATGAGTTTCGAGGCGGGACCGCTCCAGCTCGCGGATTTGCGCGCGATAAAGCCGCTGGCCGGCGCGATTCCGCCGCCGCTGGCGGTCGATGGATCGATCGCGGCGAAGGGCAAGGTTGCGGGCACGCTGGAGCGTCCAGTTTTCGATCTCAATACCGATCTCAGCAGCGACAAAGTGGCTTACGCGGGCATACTGGAGAAACCGGCCGGGGTTCCATTGATCGTCACCGCCAGTGGCTCGCGCGCAGACGGCAACTTGCTAGTCAAAACTGCAAACCTCACGCTGGCGGATATTCGACTAAAAGCCACCAACGTTGAGATTCAGCCCGGGCGGATGGCGGCGCGGCTCGACAGCAATCGCTTCGATCTCGGGCCGCTGAGCCAGATCGTCGTGGCCTTGCAAAAGTATAAGAGTGCGGGCGCGGCTGAGATTCACGCCAACGTTGCGATAGTGCAGAACGCGACGACCATGGATGGGACCCTGACGCTGGCCAACGTAGCGCTCTCGCCGGGCGGCAACCTTCCAGGCATTGAAGGCTTGAGCGGCGACCTCAAAATGAGAGGGAATGCGGCGGATATCGGGCCGCTGAATTTCGTGCTCGGCGGCGGCCATGCGCAACTGGTGGCGCATGCGGCCTCGATTCATCCGCTTCAGGCCACCTATAGTTTGAGTGCGGATCAACTGAAAACCGCCAATCTGCTTCCGTCCCGCCCGCCGAACGAAATATTGAACAATTTAAAGATCGATGGGACCGCCTCGGGTACCCCCAGCCAAGTTTCGGTCACGGCGAACCTCACTTCGCCGTCGGGCGACGTGAATAATGCCGCCTATCAAAATCTGAAACTGGCGGCCCAATATGCAAACCATGAGGCGGTAATTAAGTCGCTGACGCTCGGCGCTTTTGGCGGCGCGATTAACGCGACCGCGACGGCGGAATTGGCGGCGGCCCATCACTTCAATCTCACCGCCGACCTGGGCAACGTGGATATTCAGCAGGCGCTGGCCTCGCAGAAGATGAACGCTGCCGGAATCGTTCGCGGCATCGTGACCGGTGAGGTTAAAGCGTCGGGCGCGGGGATCAATTTCGATCAGATCAAACCGACGCTGGCCGGTAATGGCAAGCTCACCGTGAACAAGGGCGAGTTGATCGGCATCAATGTGGCGGCGACTGCGCTGAAAAAAGTCGATCACATTCCCGGAATCGGGGCATTGCTGCCGATGCCGGTGATCGCGCGTCATCCGGAACTGTTCAAAAACCCCAATACCGATATCGACCAGGCGAAGCTGAGTTTCGTTATCGAAGGCCCGCGCATCACCACGCACGATCTGACCGTCGCGGCGAGTGACTATCAGGCGCTGGGCGAGGGCTGGTTCGATCTCAACAAACAAATTGACATGGCAATTCGCCTCCTGCTGACGCCGCAGTTCAGCAGCGAAATACGGGCGAACAAGAAGAACGTCGTGTACCTGCAGAATCAGAATGGCCAGGTGGCGATCCCGTTGCGGATCGTTGGTCAACTGCCCCGGCCGGCGGTGGTGCCCGATGTTGCCGATCTCGCGCAACGGGCAGCCGCGCAGGCCATCCAACAAAAGGGGCAGAAGGCGATCGGTAAATTTTTAGGCAAGAACGGGCTCGGTGGGATTTTTGGCGGCGGCAATGCGGGTGGCGGGACTGCTCCGCAAGGATCGCCGACGCCGTCCAATCCACTGAACAAGTTCAAAGGCCTGTTTTGATCACAGGCTGAGTGTCACGACCGTCGCGCCGGCGCCTCCCTGATGCGGCTCGGCTTCGCGGAACGAAGCTGAGTACGCCGAGTTGCCCAGGTATTCGTGGATCGCTTTGCGCAGCGCGCCCGAACCGATTCCATGTACGATACGCACTTCGGCGCGGTTGGTCAGGTAGGCCTGATCGAGGAACTCTTCGAGCCTGTGGAGCGCCTCGGCGGTTCGCATTCCAATCAAATTGATCTCGGCGTCGCCGCTGGCGGCAGCCGCGACACTGACCTGCGGCCGCCGGGAAGATCTTGAGGGTTGTGGCGTGCGCGCATGCCGCAGCCGGTCGAGGGCGACTTCGATGCGCAGGCCGCCGCGTCCGATCACCGCGCGATTCTGATCCAGTTGCAGCAGTTCGCCCCGCAGATCGCCGACCTCGACCTGGTCGCCGACCTTAAACGGCGTCTGCGATCCGGGGTCAGCTTCCGCGCCCTCCGGCGTCAGACCGGCCATCCGTTCCACGGCCTGGTTGAGCATCGCGGTCATGCTCGATCGCGGCTTTGTTCCCGCGCGGATTTCTTTTGCCAGATCGGCGCTTTGACGGCGCAGCTCCGCGATTAAATTCTGCGCTTCGGCGCGCAATCGTTCTGTCTCGGCCGTGTACTTACGGCGTTCGTGCGCGGCTTGTTCGAGATTGCGCTGCTGCTGCATATCGAGTTCGCGCGCGCGTTCTGTCAGCCGCTCCCGCGCGGCGTGCAGTGCGTCGCGTTCCTGTTCGAGCTGACGAAGAACGCGATCGAGCTGGATATTCGCCTCGCCACGGGCAGCTTCGGCGGCACTGACGATCTCGTCGGGCAAGCCCAGCCGGCGCGCCACCGCCAGGCCGTAGCTCTCGCCAATGGTATGCGGTTTCAACCGATACCGCGGCAGCAGCCGTTCGGGATCGAAATCGACCGCCGCCGCCTCGAAACCGCCGCTCGAATAAGCGTGCAGCTTGACCGCGTTTGAATGCGTCGCGATCCCGAGCAGGCACTTGCGGGCCTTGAAATAGTTCATCATCCCGATCGCGAGCGCGGCCCCTTCGGTGGGGTCGGTGCCGGCACCCGGTTCATCGAGGATCACGAGCGCCGGTTCGGCGAAAGAATCGACAATTTCGCGCAGGTTCATGATATGGGCGGCGAAGCTCGAAAGGTTCCGTTCGATCGATTGCTCGTCGCCGATATCGACAAAACACGAGCTGAAGACCGGCAGCCGCGCGCGTTGCGCGGGTATCAGTAGCCCCGCCTGCGCCATCATCGAGAGCAGTCCGACGGTCTTGAGCGCCACCGTTTTACCGCCGGTGTTGGGACCGGAAATGACGATGCCGTGCTGATCAGCGCCGATCGCGATGTCGATCGGCACCACTTCACGCCCGCTCGCCACCAGCATCGGATGGCGCGCCGCCGTCAGCTCCAGGCCCCATTCGGTAAGCTCGGGCTCGATACCGCCGAAACGCTCGGCGAAAACTGCGCAGGCATTGAGCATGTCCAGGCGCACCATCGCATCGAAGGTCATCCGCAACTCGCGCGCATAACCGCGCACCATCGCGCTCAGCGCCATCAGGATGCGCCGTTCCTCGGCCTCGGCCTCGCGCTCGAACATCATCAGCCGGTTGTTAAGTTCGATCGCCCACAGCGGCTCCACGAACAGGGTTTCGCCCGAGACCGATCGATCCTGAACGATGCCCTCCAGCTTGTCGGCATAATTGAGCTTGAGCGGGACGACGAAGCGGCGATTGCGCAAAGTGACGACGGAATCGGAGATGAACGGCTCCATTCCCGGCGCGTTCAGCGCCCGGAAAAGCCGGGTCTCGAGGTCGAGGCGGCCCTCGCGCAGGCGCTTTCGCAGCCGGTGCAGTTCAGGGCTGGCATCGTCGAGCAGACCGCCGTCGTCGGCCAGCGCCGACAGCATCGCATCGGCGAGCTCCTTCGGCGCCACCAGCATCGCAGCGATTGTGCTGAGATGGGGATATGGTTCGACCCGCGATCGCATGAAGGCCGACAGATGCCGCGCGGCGAGCACGAAATCGCGGATGCGGACCAGCGAGGCTCCATCGAGTACGGCGCCCTCGCGCGCGGCCGCCAGAATCAAGCCGCGCTGGTCGGTGAACTCGCCGACCGGAAGGGATCCAGAATGCAATCGCAATTCGGCCAACTCGGCCGCGGTGCGCAGCCGTTCGCGCACCTGATCGCGGTCGCGCGATGGCGCGAGATCGCGGACCGCATCGCGGCCCGGTGCCGAGACCGCGAAGCCCTCGGCGATTTCAAGCACTTTGTCGAATTCCAACGCTCTCAGGTCGCGATTACGCATCGTTCGGGTATCACCACGCTTCGCCCGGAATCTTTCAGATGGGTAATATCTAGCCTAACTCAGGCCGGAGCGGGGAGCAGCAGGGCCGGACGCTGCAACTGAAGGGTAACCAAGATGGAACGAATTCAGACGCGCGTGAAGGTGAACAGCGAGGAGTTTCGGATCAATCGCGAGCTGACGGAGTCGATCACGAAGGAATTGCGCGAGACCATCGCGCGGGTGCAGCTCGGCGGACCGGAACATGCGCGCGAGCGGCATCTCAAGCGCGGCAAGCTGCTGGCCCGCGATCGTATCCGCGGCCTGCTCGATCGCGAAAGCCCGTTCCTGGAATTGTCGCCGCTGGCCGCGTTCGAAATGTATGACGATGAAGCGCCGTCGGCGGGAATCGTCACCGGCGTCGGACGGGTGCATGGGCGCGAGACGATGGTGGTGGCGAACGACGCCACGGTCAAGGGCGGCGCCTACTATCCGATGACGGTGAAGAAGCATCTGCGGGCCCAGGAGATCGCCGCTGAGAACCGGCTGCCCTGCGCTTATCTGGTCGATTCCGGTGGCGCATTCCTGCCGCTGCAGGACCAGGTGTTTCCGGATCGCGACCACTTCGGGCGTATTTTTTACAACCAGGCGCGAATGTCCGCGATCGGTATTCCGCAGGTCGCGGTGGTGATGGGATCATGCACGGCCGGCGGCGCCTACGTGCCCGCGATGTGCGACGAGAACGTAATCGTCAAAGACCAGGGCACGATCTTTCTGGCCGGACCGCCGCTGGTGCGCGCGGCGACCGGGGAACAGGTGACCGCCGAGGAACTGGGCGGCGGCGATGTGCATACGCGGATTTCGGGTGTGAGCGACCATCTGGCCGACGACGATCGGCATGCGCTCCAGATCGCGCGCTCGATTTTTTCCAACCTCGGCCCGAAAGCCGCGCCTGCGATCATTCAGGACCAACCCGAAGATCCCTACTACGACCCGGCCGAATTGTACGGCATCGTCAGCAGCGACCCGCGCAAGCCCTTCGAGGTGCGGGAAATTATCGCGCGGATGGTGGACGGCAGCCGGATGCACGAATTCAAGGCGCGCTACGGCACCTCGATCGTGACCGGCTTCGCGCGCATTTTTGGCTATCCGGTTGGAATCGTGGCGAACAACGGGGTTCTGTTCAGCGAATCGGCGCTCAAGGCGGCGCATTTCGTCGAGCTATGCTGCGCACGCCAGATACCGCTCATTTTTCTGCAAAACATCACCGGCTTTATCGTCGGCAAGCGCTACGAACAGGGCGGCATCGCGAAGGACGGAGCCAAGCTGGTCAACGCGGTGGCGAATGCCCAGGTGCCCCGGTTCACGGTGATGATCGGCGCCTCCAACGGCGCGGGAAACTATGGCATGTGCGGACGCGCCTATCAGCCGCGGCTGCTGTTCATGTGGCCCAACGCCCGCATCTCAGTGATGGGCGGCGCGCAGGCGGCGAACACGCTGCTGACGGTCAAGCTCGACCAGATGAAGACCGCGGGCCAGACCATGACGCCGCCGGAACAGGCCGAATTCATGCGCCCAACGCTGGAAAAATACGAGCGCGAGTCGAGTTGCTATTATTCCAGCGCGCGCTTGTGGGACGACGGCGTGATCGATCCGATCGAAACCCGCAAGGCGCTGGCGCTCGGGATCGCGGCGTCGCTCAACGCGCCGATACCGCCCGCCGCCAGCTTCGGCATCTTCCGGATGTGATCAGGCCGCGTTCGACTTCCGGGCCTGCGATCGCCGCTGAATCTTTTCCGTCAGACGTTGGACCAGCGCCTGTTTTTCCGCGGCGCGTTGCTGCTCGTGCTGCTTGAAGGCGGGCATCACTTCCTGGCTGAAAAGCTCGAACGATGAACATAGGGTCTGATGCGAAATCTTGCCGGCCTGCGACAAAAAGATGATCTGGTCGAGTCCGGCCGGTTCAAACTCGCGCAGCATCGTGGTGAGCTGCTCCGGGGTGCCGACACAGTTGGTCTTGCCGAACGGCAGATTCACTTCGCGCGGATGATTGCGGTATTCGTCCCACAGATCAGTTTTGCCGGCTTCGTGGTCTTTCGACATCGAATAATGCGCCAGTCCGTACGTGAAAAAGCCCTGGTCCTGCGAGGCGAGAGCTTTCGCCCGCGCTTCGTCGCGATCGCATAAAAATGGATACATGACGGCGATGTTCGGGTTGATACCTTGCGCCACCGGTTCGCACTCGTTTTCAAAGGTCTCGTAATAGTCGCGCACCCATTTCGCCGCCTCTTCCGGCGTCACGAAGGCGAAACACAGCGCGCCTAATCCGAGCCGCGCCGCGCGCAGGATGGTTTCGTAGCGCGAGCAGGCGAGCCACATCGGCGGATGCGGCTTCTGATAAGGCTTGGGCACGAGATTGCGGATCGGAAGATCCAGGTACTTACCCTGGTAGCCCTGAAATGGAGCCTCGACCAGTAGCCGGGAGACCGCCTGCAAGCCTTCGAGCCACATCGCCCGCTTCTCATCGAGCGAGACGTGAAAGCTTTCCAGCTCGCCCTCGCAAGCGCCTTCGCCGGTGCCGAACTCGATGCGGCCGTCGCTGATCAGATCAAGCGTGGCGATCCTTTCCGCGACGCGCACCGGATGATTGATCAAGGGCGGAAGCTGCACGATGCCCTGGCCGAGCCGGATTCGCGAGGTGCGCTGGGTACAGGCGGCGAGGAAAATCTCTGGGGCCGAGGAGTGCGAATATTCCTCCAGAAAATGATGCTCGGCGACCCAGAAATAATCGAAACCGACACGGTCGAGCAGTTCGACCTGCGCCAGCGCGTCCTTGAAATAGCGATGCTCGGTCTCTTGATCCCAGGGACGTGGCACCTGATGCAGGTAGAAAGCACCGAATTTCATCGTCGGCTCCTCGCGTTATCAACGCAATTGTTAATCACAGTTTTAATGATGACCGGCTGGGTGAATGATGGTTGGCGGCCAGTTCGGGTTTCGCGTTCGCGCTCCATTAGATTCCGATTGTAGTTCTGCGCGCAGCAATAAGCATCACCAATGCGAGCGTTCGCGATCACGCTACTTTGGCGCATGTCAAATCAGCTCCGGCGTGAATCGTCCGAAATTAATTTAGGGTCTCCAGCTTGTGATTCTTGGCTAGTTGCCGCTTGATGACCAAATCGTTGAAAAGTGTGCCGAGCGACCAGACTGTAGAGAAGGATGCTACGCCCGCAATTACCGGGTGACGAGGCATAAGAGCGAAAAAGGCAGCAAGTTTCGGGAAATCTTCAAGAATCCACAAAAATAGCAAACCCCAAACTGCAAGGACCGCCCATTGCCACCAATGCAGAAATTCAAGTGCGTGTGCGAAGCTAAGCGGGCTGAAATTAAAGTTCATCGATTACCTCGGCACCTAATTCTTTTTATTCCGTCTTTAGGTCAGAAAGCGGAATGCGATGACCGCCAGCGTCAGGCAGAAACCGAGCGGCACCAGCCATCGCGAGACTCGGCGGATGCGCAGGCCGAAATCCTTGCCGCGCCTGCGATGAGTGACATGTACCGTCATCAGCTCGATAATCGAAATGAAAACGAAGATGTAGCAGGTGAGGAAGAAAGCATCGGAGAACGTGAGATATGGAACCTTGGGCAGGCTGGAAGAAATCGCCAGCGCGAAGGCGATTACTGTCAGCAGCGTCACCACCGCGACCTGAATCTGGTTCTTTAAATCGAACGGGTCCATCCAGAACACGGTCCACGACAGCATCACCATCAGAAACAGCGGCAGGAAAATTTTCCAGATATAAAATTCATACTGGCGCACAGCCTTGATTTCGAAGCGGACCTCGGAGACTTCGCCGCCGTTTACCGAGCGCACAATCGATTCGACCGGCGTCATTCCGGTCACCTTCCAATCGGCCAGCGAGCTGTAGGCATTGAATTCCGAGGCGGTCGAGCTGCGCGCGCGATCGACGGTGTAGGTCACATAGCGGGCCTCGCTGGCGAACGGATGAATAACGATCTGCAAAGTCTGGCTATCGAAGGGAAAGCTGCGCAGAAAAAATTTCGATGATAGTTCGGCGTCCAGCCGTTCCACGTAATGCACCGTGCCGTCGGCCTCGGCCGCGAGCGAGATATCCTGGCGTTCGTGCGGCCTGACCGCGTTGACGAACTCGGCCTGCGGATGCCAGATCTCGCCGGGCCGGTAGCTGACCGGCAGTCCGCCGGGTTTCGGCGGATGTTGCAGGCGCGGGTCGCGCCAATCGGCGAACAGGTAGGCGTTGATCTGGAAACGCTCGGCGGCCTCGTCGATGCCCGCGATGTTGGTGATCACCAGCGCAATCCGGACTTTGACCGGCTACCCATTGACGATCGGCGGGTCGATCAACGGATCGCCGGGCGGGAGTTGCGGGCCCGCGGCATGTACCACCGATGCGATCGCCAGTATCGCGGCGATCATCGCTATCGATCCGGCGATAATCACCGAACTAACCAACGGCGCAACTCTCGCGGCCATCATTCCCCCTCCCGATGCGGCGGTTGTGCTAAGCCTCGGGGCCGATCATTTTCTCCGGCCGCATGTGCTGGTCGAACTCCTCGCCCGACAGCAATTCCATCGCAATACAGGCGTCGCGCAGCGTGATTCCTTCCGCATGCGCCTTCTTCGCCACCTTTGCGGCATTGTCGTAGCCGATGCGCGGCGTCAGCGCGGTTACCAGCATCAGCGAGTTGTGCACGAAATGATGAATCTGGCGGCGATTCGCCTGGATGCCGGTCACGCAATGCTCGGTGAACATGTGACAGGCGTCCGACAGCAGCCGAATAGAGTTGAGCAGGTTGAAGATCATCACCGGCTTGAAAACGTTGAGCTCGAAATTGCCCTGCGACCCGGCGAAACCGATCGCCGCGTCGTTGCCCATCACCTGCACGCAGACCATCGTCATGGCCTCGGACTGGGTGGGGTTGACCTTACCGGGCATGATTGACGAGCCGGGTTCGTTTTCGGGCAGGGTCAGCTCGCCCAGGCCGCAGCGCGGACCCGATCCGAGCCAGCGGATGTCGTTGGCGATCTTCATCAGCGAGCAGGCCAGGGTTTTGAGTGCGCCCGAGGCCATCACGATCGCATCGTGGGCGGCCAGCGCCGCGAACTTGTTGGGCGCCGATCGAAACGGCAGATGGGTGAGCTCGGCAATGGCCTGGGCGGTGCGCTCGGCGAACTCCCGATGGGTATTCAAGCCGGTACCCACCGCAGTGCCGCCAATCGCCAGTTCCAGCAGGTCGGGCAAAACCATATCAATGCGCCTGAGGTCGGCGTCGAGCTGGGCGATCCAGCCGGAAAATTCCTGTCCGAGCGTCAGCGGAACCGCGTCCATGAGATGGGTGCGGCCGATTTTGATCAGGTCGGTGAACTCGGCGCCCTTTTGATTAAGGGCATCGCGTAGCCGCGCCAGGGCGGGAATCAGGCGATGGGTCAGCTCTTCGGCCGCCGCAATATGCATCGCGGTCGGGAAAGTATCGTTGGACGATTGCGACATGTTGACGTCATCGTTGGGATGCAGAGGTTTTTTGGAGCCCAACTTGCCGCCGGCCAGATCGATGCCGCGGTTGGAAATTACTTCGTTGGCATTCATGTTGGTCTGGGTGCCGCTGCCGGTCTGCCAGATTCGCAACGGGAAATGTTCGTCAAGTGCGCCGCTTATCACCTCGTCGGCGGCAGTGGTGATCAGGCGGGCTTTTTCGGCGGAAAGCTGGCCGAGGTTCTGATTCACGATGGCGGCGGCTTTCTTCAGCAGCCCGATGGCGCGAATCAGCGGGCGCGGCATCAGGTCCTCGCCGATCGCGAAATGGATCAGCGAGCGTTCGGTCTGCGCGCCCCAATAACGATCGCTGCGGACCTCGATTGGACCCATGCTGTCGGTTTCGGTCCGGGTGGTGGAGAGGGTAACGGAATCGGTCGGATTCATTTCAATATCATCCTGCTTTGTGCTAGCCGTTGGGCCGAGTATTCAGGGTTATTGTAACCGAGAATTCGATCGTGCAAAGTGGCCGATACCTGTATACGCCGCGAAAGCAGCCGGCAGAATTTATCACCGGCCCGTTTGATCGCGGAATTTAAATCGCGGCCGTTTGACGATTAGTCTGGTCGTTGAAGGAGAGGATACTAGAGCTATGCCATGGGTCATAACCCGTCTTTGCATTGATTGTGTCGATACCGGATGCGTGAGCGTGTGTCCGGTCGATTGCATCTACGAGTATGTTGGTTCGGACAAGGAACATTTTCCGAATCAGCTTTATATCAATCCGGATGAATGCATCGACTGCGGCGCCTGCGAACCCGAATGCCCGTGGCAGGCGATCTTCGAAGAGCCGGCGGTGCCCGAGGTCTTCAAGGACGATACCGCGCTGAACCGGAAATCGGTTGAGTTGAATGATCAATTCAAGGTCAAAACCTTCGGTACCGTAGAGCATCCGACTTCTGAACAAGTGGCGGCGAACAAGAAGAAGTGGGGACTCGATCCCAACGCCTGAGCGGTGAGTCCATCCAACCGCAAGGCCGGGTTGGAAAGAAATCGTATCAATGCGCGATAGCCGGACGTTAGTTCACGTCCGGCTATCTCTCTGCGCAATTGGACAACGTGGGCCTGATGCAGAGCTTTGTTAGATGATCCGTTTCTGGCCGTGTTTGAAGCCGCCCTGCTCGCCAATCGCCGGTTCGCGGTTATGCTCACGATTCCGATCGCGCGAATGGCCCTCACGCGGCGCACCACCTCCGACCGGAACGATTTCGATCGTGCGCAGGTAGCCCTCGCCGGCGGAACGGGTGGTTATCAAAGGATCGTCTTTGAGCGCCAGATGGACGATTCGGCGCTCACGCGGCGGCATCGGCTCGAGGTGCACCGTCTCATGTTCGCGTTTGGCCTGCTCACCCATCGAAAGCGCCATCCGATGAATCTGCTGACGGCGGCGGGCGCGATATGACTCCGTGTCCAGCGCGACGTTGAGCGCCTCTTTCACCCGCCGGGCGAGAATCCGGTTGATGATGTATTCGAGCGCATCCAGCGTCTGACCATGACGGCCGATAAGGATCCCGGAGCCATCACCCTTAATCTCGAGTTCAATATTTTCCGGATCCTGGTCGCCTTCGGCCACCACGCATCGCTCGCCCATCAGATCGAGGATGCGCGTCAGCGCTTCGATCGCTTCACGGGTTTGCGCCGCGCGGTCCAGATTAGGTCGATTGTCGGGCAATCCCGATTCACTTCCGCGTTCCTCATCGCGCGGCGGACGCTCCGGCGATGGCGTTGGCGAATCGTTTCGCGGCGCACGCTCGGGACGTGGCCGCCGTTCGTCGCGAGGCCGCCGTTCGTCGCGAGGCCGCTGATCGTCGCGAGGCCGCTGATCATCGGAACGGTTCTGCCGATGCTCCTGGCGCGGAGGCCGTCTTTCTTCGGGACGCCGTTCTTCGGGACGCGGAAGCGATTGATTCTCAGGCTGACGGCTCGTTTCCTGGCGCTGCGGCAAGGGACGGCGTGGTTGATCGGGCGTGCGTTGCGGTGGCGGCGCAGGCGGTGGCGACTGCGCCTCGCTGCGCGCAATCTCGGGTGGCCGACGGGTGACTCGGACCTTGGCCTGTCGCGCGCCAAGCCCCAGCACCCCGGATCGCGGGGTACTCAGCACCTCGATAATGACATCGTCCTCATGTGCGCCGAGTTCTTCAAGCGCCTGCCGAATGGCGTCTTCGACTGAAGCTGCGGTTTTTTCGATCGAAATCCTGGCACTCATGTCGTCGCGGGGGTGTACTGTTTAAATTCGTAGTTTAGAAAAACCTGTTGCAAAATACCGAGCACGTTTGACGATAAATAGTACAACGTAAGCCCGGCTGGCAGATTAATGAAGATTAGACTGAATGCAACCGGCATGTACATCATCATTTTCTGCTGATTGGGGTCGGGCTGCTTGGGCGAGAGCCACTGCTGCGATAACGAGGTTATCGCTAGCAGAATTACCAGCACAGGGATGCCGTGACAGGCGGTCCACGGCAGCGCCGGCATCCCCGGTATGGTTAGACAATCGGGCGCCGAAAGATCCCTGATCCATCCGATAAACGGCGCCTGCCGCAGCTCGAAAGCGTTCAGAAAGGCCTCGTACAGCCCATACAGGATCGGTAGTTGGATCACCATCGGCAGGCATCCGCCGAGCGGGTTAACGTGATTGCGTTTGTACAGATCGACCATTTCGCGATTAAGCCGCTCCTGATCGTCCTTGAATTTCTCCCGAATCCGTTCCACCTGGGGCTGTAGCCGCTGCATCCGCATCATCGAGCGCTGCCCTTTGATCGACATCGGCAGCGTAAGCGCCCGCACCACCAAAGTCAGCAGGATAATAGCAATCCCGTAATTGTGGCCGACATAATAAAATAATTTTAATGTACGCAGCAGCGGCAGCGCGATTATCCCGAGATAGCCGAAATCGATGGCCTTGCTCAGCGACGGATTGACCTGCTCCAGGATCTCGAGCTTCTTGGGACCCATGTAAACGGCCGTGCTGATTTTGGCCGTGCGGTCGAAAAGAATTCGAGCCTGCGCTTCATCGCCGCCATAGCTCATCTGCAGCGTGCCGCTGTTTGGGGCAATCGGCAGATAAACGGAGAGGAAGTACCGATCGCCGAAGCCGGCATAGGTGATCTGGCCGCTGGCGGGCGCCGCGCCCTTTTCCAGCGCCTTTTCTCGCTCGGTGAGCGTCTTACCCTGAACCTCGGCCTGCAGCTCCGGGATGTCGGCGTAGCCGGCATGCTTGGTCAGCGGCTGACTGATGCCGAAGCCGGTCTGGGTGAGGCCGGTGGTCTCGCCCGTGATCGCGGCATCGAGGTCGAAGGCGTAGCTGTCATCACGAAAAATCAGGGATTTCTCGACTGCGAGGCCATCGTGGGTTTTCGCGCGGAAGGTGATGGTTACCGGGTGTCCCGCAGTGGCATCGAGCCGCGCGGGCGCGTCGGTCGCATAATCGAGCGCGGAATCGGTCAGCGTCGTACCGGCGCGATTGACCACTAATCCCAACGGCAGCTTGCCGCCGGGCGCAGTCGGTACCATCTCGTACCAGGGACTGCCCGGCGCGGCGGTTTCGCGAAAGTCCTTCAGCCGCAGACTGAGCAACCGTCCGCCCCTGGTGGTCAGGACCGCCTGATACAGGTGGGTGTCGATCTCGATCGTGCGCGGCGCGAGGTTCGCGGCGCCGATCATCGAATTGGCGGCAATCTGGGCGGACGATCCGCCGCCGGCCGCATCCGATTGCGGTCCGGCGCCCTCCGGGCTGGCGATACTCTGCGCCTGCTCGACTTGTTTGTGCGGCGGATACAGCCGCTTCAGAACCAACTCTTGATAGGCGAAGATGAGGCCGATCGAAAGCAGGACGACAATCAATGTGCGAGAATCCAATTAATCTCCGTCAGAGCTGTGCGATTGATCCCGTATGCGGCGCGGGATCGTAGCCCCATCCGCCGCCCGGACGGCAGCGCAAAAGTCGCCTGATCGCCAGCCAGGCGCCGCGCGCAACGCCATGGTTCGCAATCGCATCATGGGCGTAAACCGAGCAGGTCGGATCGAAACGGCATGCATGACCAAGCACGGCGCTCAAAAGTGGCGAGACAATAATGCGGTATAAACTGAGCGTCGACAACGCGATCGCGCACGCGACGCGACCGGTCAAGGATCGCACGTAAGGGCAGGACGCATTTGAGTCGATATTCAAAGGTTTTGACCGATTCTGAAGGCTGCTGTTCCAAGCTCGGAACGTATCGTCGCAAAATCGAGCGTTCCGGCACCCCTCCTGGCAATCACCACCATACCGATTCCGGCAGGTATCGTCGATCTAATCGAGCGCCGAAAACACTCGCGCACGCGCCGCTTGATACGATTACGGACGACCGCCTGGCCAACCTGCCGCGATACCGTGATTCCCAGCCGCGAGGGTTCGCCCGCCGCAAAACGTATTGCATACAGGACGAAATGATCGCTCTGTACTCGAATTCCGTAGCGTTGGAGCCGGAGAAATTCTGCTCGCCGGCGTATACGATCGGCAGAGCTAAAACTCTCGGGCCGCCGGCCTAGCCGGGCTGCTTCGGCGGAATCGATATCGCCAGCCGCTTGCGGCCCTTGTTGCGGCGGCGTTTTATCACCGCCCGCCCTCCCGGCGTCGCCATTCGCGCCAGAAAGCCGTGGGTTCGTTTTCGTCGCCGATTGTGGGGTTGATAAGTCCTTTTCATCAGTTAAGGCCAATTTTCACGCTCCGGCTCAGACGGCCGGCAAGTTGTATTCTGACTTTTATATCAGACTTTTGTTCGTTTCGCAGTGCTCGCCATCGAACCATACCCGGCCAGAGCGGGCAAGCTCTCGGGATGCGAATTTTCTCCGGCGCAGGTCCGCGGCGAACTCGCGCGGCCATCCGATCGTGGGTTTTAAGATGGAGCGAATACCCGGAGCGACTACCAACGATTGCCAGCTCAGCTCGATTTCGCAAGCGGCCCCGGCAACATTACAATGGAACGCAAAATTACCCTGCGCCGGCGGCTGGATCAAACTGAATCGTCATACGTCCGGCCGATCCGCGCCGGACAATCCACTCTGCAATGTACTTCGAAGATACTATCGTCGCGCCGATAACGCCGCCCGGAACCGGGGCGGTCGGTATCGTGCGGCTCTCGGGGCCCGCGGCCTTCAGTATCGTCAAGCTGATCTGGACCCCGCTCGGCGGCGCCATCCCGAATGGTGCTGCGGCGCGCGTGCTGCGGCTGGGCGAAATTCGCGATCCGCGCGGCGGCGCGGGTATCGATCGCGCAATGGCGGTCTTCTTTCCGCAGCCGAAAAGCTTCACCGGCGAGGATGTTGCGGAGCTGCACTGCCATGGCGGCGCCTACCTGATACGACGCGTCGCCGGACTGGCGGTCGCGGCTGGCGCGCGGCTGGCTGAGCGCGGCGAATTCACCCGGCGGGCATTTTTGAACGGGCGCATCGATTTGACTGAGGCCGAAGCGATTCGCGATCTGATCGAGGCGCGCGGCGAGCGGGCGCTGACGCTGGCGCTGGGGCAGCTTAACGGTGCGCTGGCTGTTCGCGTCGACGGTCTGCGCGGCCAGGTGCTGGCGATTCGCGCCCATCTGGAAGCCGAGATCGATTTTTCCGACGAGGACCTGAAGCTGCCCTCGCGCGCTCAGATCGCGGCGGAGATTGAAGCGCTGATCGAGGACGTTGCGGCGCTGCACGCGACCTTCGATCGCGGACGAATCGCCCGCGAGGGCATTCGGGCGGCGATTATCGGGCGTCCCAACGTGGGCAAGTCGAGCATCCTTAACCTGATGCTCGGTATCGAACGCGCGATCGTCACTCCGATACCCGGCACCACGCGCGACGTGATCGAGGATACTCTCCAGCTTGGCGGTTACCCGGTGGTGTTGCAGGACACGGCCGGGATCCGTGAAGCGGGCGATCAGGTCGAGCGGATTGGTATCGAGCGCGCGCTCGAACGCGCCCGCGACGCCGACCTGCTGATCGCGGTGTTCGATTCCTCTGAAGCGCTTCAAGCGGATGATTTCCGGGTGATGGAACTGCTGGCGAATCGGGCAGGTATCGCGCTGCTCAATAAATCGGATCTGCCGCCCTCGGCGAGCGAGAGACAGTTTAATGATCGCGGCGTGACCGCGCCGATAATTCGGTTTTCGGCCCTGCGCGCGCAGGGAGTGGACGAGCTTCGCGATGCGATTCTTCATCAGATTGAAGCGGCCACTGGCGAGGGACTGACCGACACGGTGGCGATTTCACGCGAACGCCATCGCGAGGCGCTGGCCCGGGCAATCGAACTGCTGCGATCGGCGCGGCAGGCGGCGCTCGACGGCATGCCGCCCGAAATTGTCGCGGTCGAGGTGACCCTCGCATCCGAGGCGCTGACGGCGATTACCGGCGCGGTGGACTCGGAAGACGTGCTCGATGTTATCTTCCGCGAGTTCTGCATCGGCAAATAAATCAAACAAAATCGATCACGGAACCGGCAATACCCGAATGCTGCGCGACAGTGATGGCAAAGCTGGTAGTCCATAGTTAAGCTGATTTGCGCAGGTTTCGCGAAAAGCCGCGTCGCTGGCTTTTGCGGGCGTGCGCTGGATACCATAATCCAATCGGCTAATTCACTTATGCAGTACGATGTAATCGTGGTGGGCGCCGGCCATGCCGGGATCGAGGCTGCCCTGGCGGCGGCCCGGATGGGCGCGGCGACGTTGATGCTCACGCTCAACCTTGACCATATCGGTCAGATGTCGTGCAATCCGGCGATCGGCGGCATCGGCAAGGGCCACCTGGTGCGCGAAATCGACGCGCTCGGCGGCGAGATGGGCCTTGCAATCGACGAAACCGGGATTCAGTTCCGTTTTCTGAATACGCGCAAGGGGCCGGCCGTGCGTGCGCGGCGCGCCCAGGCGGATAAAGCGGCCTACCGCAGCCGCATGAAGCGCGTGCTGGAAAACACCCCGAATCTGAATATCCGTCAGGCCTCGGTCGAACGCCTGATGGTCGAGGACGGGACCATCCGTGGGGTCGAGTCTCAGATCGGCGAAGAGTTCGAAGCCAAAACGGTGATCCTCACCACCGGCACCTTTCTGAAGGGCTTGATTCACGTCGGCTTGAAAAATTATTCGGCGGGAAGAGCTGGTGATTTCGCTGCGATGGGCCTCAGCGGGCATCTTTCAGAACTAGGTTTTACAATTGGAAGGCTCAAGACCGGGACCTGTCCGCGCCTCGACGCGCGCACGATCGATTACGCGAAACTTGAGTTGCAGCCCGGCGACACGCCGCCGCCGCCGTTCTCGTTTCGCACCGAACGGATTGAACGGGAACAGCTCCCTTGCCATCTGACCTATACTAATCTTCGTACTCACGAACTGATTCGGAGCGGAATCGATCGCTCGCCGATGTATTCCGGCGTGATTTCGAGCCGTGGTCCGCGTTACTGTCCCTCGATTGAAGACAAGGTGATGCGATTTCGCGACAAGGATCGCCATCACATTTTTCTCGAGCCCGAAGGCCGCGATACGGTCGAGGTTTATCCCAACGGACTCTCCACCAGTTTGCCGCTCGATGTGCAGATCGCGATGGTGCGTTCCATCGAAGGGCTTGAAAATGCTGAGATAATGCGCCCCGGCTATGCGATCGAGTACGACTTTTCCGACCCTCGTCAGCTTGGTCCGTCACTTGAAACGCGGCTGATAGCGGGGCTGTTCATGGCGGGGCAGATCAACGGCACCACCGGCTACGAAGAGGCCGCGGCACAGGGACTGATGGCCGGGATCAACGCGGTGCTGAAATTGCGTGGCGAAGATGCGCTGATACTGCGGCGCGATCAGGCCTACATCGGCGTGATGATCGACGACCTGGTGACGCGGGGTATCGGCGGCGAGCCATACCGGATGTTTACCTCGCGCGCGGAGTACCGTCTGACGTTGCGGGAGGACAACGCCGATCGTCGGTTATCGCAAATCGGCTTGCAGCTTGGGTTGCTTGACGCCGCCAATGCCGCCGGGGTCGATCTGAAGACCGCGCGCGTGAGTACGGAAATAGAACGATATTCAAAAACGATTATTTATCCGACTGCGGCCGTAAATATGGAATTGGCGGAGATGGGATCGGCGCCGATTTCGCAGGCGGTCCGAGCGATCGAATTGCTGCGGCGGCCCGAAAGTTCGTATCGGTCGGTGTTGAAGATGGCCGGTTTGGAGAGCGCACTCAATCTCGATGAGGAAGCCGAGCTCGAAATCGAAGTGAAGTACGCGGGCTATGTTCGGCGGCAGAACGAGTCGATCGAGCGCTTCAAACGTCTCGAAGATACCCAGATTCCAGGTTCAATTGACTATGAACTGGTGCCAGGGCTTTCGACCGAGGTACGAGAGCGGCTGTCGTCGACGCGTCCGCGCTCTTTGGGCCAGGCGGCGCGGATGCCAGGGGTGACTCCCGCGGCCATCTCGATTTTGGCGATTCATATCAAAAGTGGAGGCGGTCGTGCCGCGTAGAGCCTTGACCTCGGATGTTTCACGTGAAACCCGAAGCCTTCCGAAATCCAAACCCATCAAATCCGCATCCGCGCGCTGCCGTCCGGGCGTACTTGACCCCGAAGCGATCGGAAGCGCGGTCAGCGAGATTGTGCAAGCGGAAGTTTCGCGCCTCGATCTCGAATTGCCACCGGCGTTCTTCGCGCGTATCAGGATGTACGGCGTGTTGCTGGCGGTGTGGGGCGAAAAAATGAGTTTGACCGCGAGACCCTCGGATGCCGACGACCTCGCGTTTCATGTGATCGACAGTTTGATGCCGTATGTGATGTCAGATCGCGGCAAGATCCCGGCCCTCGCCAAGGCCTTTACTCCCGATAGCGAGGTGCTCGATCTCGGCAGCGGAGCCGGTTTCCCCGGCCTGGTGCTGGCCGCTGCATCCCGCGCGCATTTCACTTTATGCGAGTCACGCCGCAAACGCGCCAGTTTTCTGGCGGTGACGGCCGAGGAACTAGGCCTGTTCGATCTGACCGTCATGGGCGATCGCGCTACCCCGCGTACCTTTGAAGCCAAATACCACTTGGTGACGACGCGCGCGGTCGGCGATGCCGGCGATTTCCATGCAGTGGCCCGCGCAGCGCTTAAGCCCGGCGGTATCGCGATGCTATATGCCAGCTCGCGACAGGCGGCTGAGATGGCTGAATCGCAAGCCGCTGGATTGCAGTTGGTCACTGACGACAGCTATGAACTATCGCGCGATGGAGAATCGGTCAGGCGAGCGTTAGTATTGTGGCGCAAGACCTGATTCATCAAACCCCTAACGAAAGGATAGTGTGGTGAGCGATTTGATTAAGGCCTGGGATGCTGACGGCCACGTGATCGAGTGGGAGGGCACCTTTGCCGATAAATACTTCGATCCAGCCTTTGCTGATCGAAAGCCCAAGGTGATTCTGTCGAATAACCATGTGCATTGGCTGATCGATTCAACCGTCCATCCTTCGCTCTATGGCAAGCTGCGCAATTTTCACGGCTCGCCAGTCAGTATGGGCGGGGCCCGCTATGATGGGATTCAAAAGAAGCCTGAAACACTCGAAGTGCTCGAGTTGCGGGGCGCCAAAGCCCGGCTCGACCTAATGGATGCCGAGGGAATTGACGTCTCGATCATTTATCCGACGCTCTTCATCACGCGGCCTTTGTCCGATGATGTCCTGCTCGAAGCGGCGCTATGCCGGTCCTATAACAACTGGATGGCCGATGTTTGCGGCGAGTCGGGTGGACGTCTGCGCTGGGTGTCGGTAGTTGACGCCAACGATCCGGCTGAGGCCGCGCGCGAAATGGCGCGCAGTAAAAAGCTCGGAGCGGCGGGAGTGATGATTCCACCGATGGTCGGGGTCGATTCGATACTGATGCCGCGTTACGAGCCGATCTTCGAAACCGCCGAAAAGGTCAATCTGGCGCTGGGAATTCACGTCGGCTATTGCACGCCATTGGGATTGGCGGGTTTCCATTACACGTCGCTGATGGCCTTCGACGCGATGATCCCGTCGGGCCTGTTCGACCGGCATCCGAATTTAAGGGTGGCGTTCCTGGAGCTGGGATGCTCATGGCTGCCGTGGCGCATGGAGCGGCTGGAAGAGCGTATCGCGCCGCAACGGATGAGGTCACGGGTCGCTGCGGGACGTCCGTTGGATACCGCGATGGACGATCCGGGTTTTTTTGGCTACCACGCGAAGCTCGAACCGATGGAATACTTCCGGCGCGGGAATATATACGTGGGTTTTGAGGGTGACGAAGGTCTGCTGCCGTACTGTATCGAGAAATTTGGCGCACAATGTTTCATGTGGGCCTCGGACATTCCACATGCCGACCGGGAAATTGCCGGCGCAATCGAGTTTCAAAAGCGCGAGGACATCAGTATCGAAGACAAGTATCGGCTGCTGGTCGGCAATGCTTCGGCTTTCTACAAAATACCAGTCTCCGAAAAGGCCTCAACGCGCAAGGCTTCATAAGAAATGCCTGCGGCGATCGGCGCCAGTGGAGGGTTGTTCGCCGCTTCGTTTGCTTTATACGCGAAAAGTTGGTTTAACATTTTCACAGGAAATTGGATCGTTTCACGTGAAACGAAGATAGTCTTCACTTCGAGCGCAGGTGTCCGCTCCATCGGACACGGCGATGATCGCGCTAATGAGCGGGAGGTTGGGTGGTGTTGTGAGGCGTGTCATCGCGATCTCCAATCAAAAAGGGGGGGTTGGCAAAACCACGACGGCCATCAACGTGGCGGTCGCGCTGGCGCAATCCGGCGCGAGCGTATTGCTGATCGATCTCGATCCGCAGGGGAATGCCACCTCGGGTTTGGCTAAAGACGCGGCTGATCGTAAGAATGCCGCTCCGCAAGCCACAATTTATGACGCCCTGATCGATCGCAAGTCCATTTCGGAGGTGCTCAAACAGGTCAGAGATAATCTGATGCTGGCGCCGGCGAGTTCGGATTTGGTTGGTGCCGAGATCGAGCTGGCCACCGCCGAGGGACGCGAGCAAAAACTAACCGCCCTGTTAGCCTCGGAACAGCAATATAACTACGTTCTAATAGATTCGCCGCCGTCTCTTGGCTTGCTCACCCTGAACGCTCTGGTCGCGGCCGATACCGTGTTAATTCCGCTTCAATGTGAGTACTACGCGCTCGAAGGCCTGTCCGCGCTGCTCGGCACTATCCGGCGGGTGAAAGCTGCGCTCAATTCACGATTGGAA
>DAHVFB010000047.1 GCA_027317185.1 Deltaproteobacteria bacterium | reverse complement strand
GGAAACGGCGGGACGCGCTTCAGATTTTCTCTCCGAGAAGTCGAAGTCAGCAACGATCTGTACGCATTCGATTGATGTCTGCTGTTTGAGAGAGTGTCCGAACGGACGGGGCGGAGGGCCCATGAATTCAATATTCAATACGATAAGAAATCGGCGTAGGGCAATAGTTGCTCTCATCGCAATCGCGATCACTCTCGCTTGCCCATTTTCGGCCTCGGCGAGGTCTCATCTTTCGCTTTCAGTCTCAGGCGACGTGTTAATATCTGGCGGGATTACGAACAACGGAAGCCCGACCGCGACCGCGGAGTTTTTTAGCGTAAGCAGCAATGAGTTTTTTGCGACCGGCCGGATGCATATTGCACGGTCGGGTCTGCAGTCTCAGACGGTAGGCGTGACCCCGGAGACCACTGTTCCTCAGACCTTTATCTTTGGAGGCTCAAAGGCCCGGGTACGGGCGATCGGGTTGACGTTGCAACAGGCGTCCGCCAACGCGATTGTGATCGAAAGATACGATAGCAGCAAGGGCGTCTTCGACCGATACAACGCTCATATGGCGTTACCGCGCACCCTATTCGCATCCGTCCCCTTCCCGGGTGATTTTTCCGTCACGGATCTGGATGGTCATATCCTGGTGGTAGGAGGAATGGCGAAGGGCGGAATTACAGCCCTCGGTGAAGCAATTGATCCGACCAATATCGAGGATATTACGGGTAACATGAATGTTCCAAGAATGTTCGCGACGGGCACGTTGCTCAATGACGGAACAGTGCTGGTTACCGGAGGGATTACTGATTCAAGTGGCGACGTGACTGACACGGCGGAACTCTTTGATCCATCGACATTCAACTATACGGAGTTGTCATCGACGATGACAGTTCCGCGCGCCGGGCATACCGCGACTCTGCTTGACAATGGCACGGTCCTGATCGCGGGTGGACTTACCGGTACGGGAGGAACACTCAACGGGTTGAAGTCGGCGGAAATATATAATCCGATTAGCCAGACTTTCAGTGCGGTGGGTAATCTTTCAGATGATCGCAGTTTTCAAACGGCCTCATTGCTCGGCGACGGAACTGTACTGATCGCCGGTGGTGCGAACGGAGATGCGAACGTGGTGACCTCGAAATCTTTCAAGATCACGCTTGTTTCCGGTGGTCCGGTCAACAACGCTGAAATATACAATCCGTCGTCCCAGAGTTTTGTCTGCGCGGGCGGATCGTCGGGTACCCCGTGTCCGCCTATCATGAATGCGGGTCGTCTATTTGACACCGCGACAACTGTTGCCGATGGAGTGCTGTTCGCCGGCGGGTTCGGATTATCGAATAAGGGAACGCTTGCGGCGCAAAATACTGCTGAGTTGTACGCGAACGGACAATTTGTTCCCGTGGGGAACATGATTGAGGCGCGTGCCTTGCAGTCCGCTTGCGTTCTGCCATGAGGCGGCTCGCGGAAGTTCTGTCCGGATGTTGTTGAGTTACCGCCGAGCGCGGAGGTCTGAATCGTCACCGGTTCGCCGAGCGCGAACCATCTGAAAGAGCTTGCCTGCCAATGCGCGCACGCGCCGCGCTCATCGACAAATAAAAGAGTGTGCGGATACGCAGCGGGGAATCAGAAGTTACTCGATCGGCTAAAAATGAGGACTGGTGCGGGAGCGGTAATCCGATTGAGGTTTAGGGTATCTGACTGAGGAAGGTCTGCAGGCGTTCGAGGGTGACCGGCTTGGTGATGTGCTCATCGAATCCTGCCGCCAGCGCTTGCCGTTTGTCCGCCTCCTGTCCGTATCCGGTTAGAGCAGCGAGAATGATTGCTTCGGAATTGGGTAGCCGGCGAATCTGGCGCGCTACTTCATAGCCGTCGATACCAGGCAGGCCGATGTCCACCAGGGCCGCGCTGTATTCTCGGGTCCGCACCGCGTCGAGCGCGGCCGGACCGCTGCCTACGACCGTGGCCGAATGGCCAAAGAGTTCCAGCAGGAGGCGGAGAGCCTCGGCGGCGTCGTCGTTGTCCTCGACGATGAGAACTTGCAAGTGCGCAGGCGGTTGAATCTCTGGAGGCTGCGACGGCGATAATTTAGCGGCAGTGGCCGTTGCGGATAGATAAATAGCGAACTGGCAGCCCATGCCGAGGCCTGCGCTATGCGCTTCAATGCGCCCGCCATGTAATTCAATCAGCCGCCTCGCCAGGGTCAATCCGACCCCCAGGCCGCCCGGGAGACTGCTTACAGGATGCTCTGCTTGCATAAACAGATCGAACACGTGAGGTAGTGTTTCAGGCGCAATACCAATTCCGAAATCGGAAACCCGGATCACCACCTGGTCGTCAATACACTCGACCGTAACCTCGATCAGACCATCGGGCGGGGTGAATTGTACTGCATTATGGAGCAGATTCGTAATCACCTGCCGGATACGCAACGGATCGGCATAAATCTGAACGCGATCGGCGTCGGGAGAAATCGAGATGGTCAACTGGCGCCGGTCGGAGTGCAGGAACCATTCAGCCTCTTCGAGCGCCTGCTCGACAATGTGCCGAATAAAGACCGGTTGTTTTTGTAATGAGATGCTACCCTGCGTTACCCGTCCAACTTCCAGGAGATCATTTACAATCCGCGCGAGGTGTTCCGCCTGTCGCCGCGCAATATCGAGAGCGTGTTCGCGATGTGATTCATCGATTTGCGCGGTCGCAATTGAGTGCAGGACCGCAGATAGCGGATTATTCAGCTCGTGCGCCAGCATCGCCAAAAATTCGTGTTTGCGTAATTCGGCGGTCTGGATCTGGGCAAACCGCAGCGCGAGTTCATCCTGCAGCGTCGCAAGGTCCGATACGTCGCGAAGAAAGCAACGCATCGACAGGAATTGATCACCCTGCCAGAGCGCGATTGGATGAATAATCACACGCTTGCTCGATCCGTCTCTACATTTGAGCGTTGTTTCAAACTCGTCGATATGTTGATGCAGCATGACCTGCCGCCATAATTCTTCAAAACGCTCAGATGGCAGAAAGAACCCGGCTGCGTGATGGCCGATGAATTCTTCGGAACTGTACCCAAGCATGTGCAACTGGGCCTGATTGGCCCATAATATTGTTCCGTCTGGGCCAAGCTGGTGCAGAGCGCCTACCGTAGTTTCGTTGAGTTCCGATAGTCCACGCTCGCGCATCGCTGGTTCCGTGCCCAGGTGCAATCTGAGAGATCCGTTGGGCGATACTACCTACCGCAAAAAATGAGCCAAGCGATTATACAGCGCGGACTAGCGTCGATGCGCGGATTAATCGGGAATGCGAAAGGTTTACCGACTCAGACTCATAAAATACGTTGTCGCGGAGGGCTTTTATGGCTCTTAAGGGCTTTTCCGGCCTTCGCTGCGCAACCAACTATTGCAACTCGCAATGAATGCATTCCGGACCGTTTTACCAGGCCGCATTTAATATCGGGCGCTTCGACGATTGGACAACGCCCCATGCGGAATTGGTCACTTCGGTGACGTAGCGATTGGTAATGATCTGAGGTGTACAGCGGCGGCGCTCACGGGTGAGCCGACGCCGCCTGAGCCGGGGCGGCCGGCAGGGTCTCACGCGATTCGAGGAAAGCCACCAGGTTATCCAGATCGTCGTGAGTCAGGATCCCCGCGAACGAGGGCATGTTGCCGCCGCCGTTGGCGATTCTAATTCGGAGGTCGTCGACGCTCAGTCGATGCGCCACATCGGTCAGGTCGGGGCCGCGCATTCCCCCATGACCGTCGACCGTATGGCAGAACTCGCATCCATTGTCATGGAAAAGCAGCGCGCCGGCGACGATCGGAGGGCTGGTGGTACCCACTTGGGCGGCCGACAGTGGCTGGGCGTCGAATTTCGGCGACCACGGCGCTCTTGATCCTTCAATCCAGAATGCGGTGAGGCTCAGCACGATCATGATCACGGCCGCGACTGCCCACGGCCGGCGCGAGGGATGGCGCTCGCCCTTGTTCCACAGCACTGGCACCAGCAGCAGGAAGACGATCGCCGCCATCGGCGCCGCCACCATGAATACCGATTCCATTCCGCGCGGCAGCAGCGCCAGCACGGCGTAGTACCAGAGCATGTACCAGTCCGGGCTCGGGTCATTGGCGAGCACGCTGGGGTTGGGCGGCTCGCCGAGATGCGGCGGTCCGACGAAGTAGGCCAGCGCCGCGATCGTCACGACGACGCCGAAGGCGACTACCACGTCGCGCCACGCGGCGTCGGGCCAAAAGGGTACGCCGTGCTCCTCGAGCAGCTTTTCATATTCGGCGCGATAGGTTTCGGGATTAACCTTTTGGCCCGGCACCGGCATCGCTGAGATTCCGTCATGGATCACGAGGTACAGATGCAGTCCGACGAACATGAAGATGGCGGCGGGAAGAAAGAATACGTGGAAGGCGAAGAACCGGCTCAGCGTCGCGCCGCCCAGCGTCTTGCCGCCGAGGAGAAAGCGCGCGAGGTACTTGCCGATGAACGGCGTGCGTCCCAGCATCTCGGCGGCGAGCACCGTAGCCCAAACCGCGGTCTGGTCCCAGCGCAGAAGTTGCCCGGAGAAACCCATCGCGATCGTCACGAACAGCAGCATCACGCCGCTTATCCAGTTGAATTCCCGCGGGTACTTGTAACAGCCCATCAGAAAGACCTGGATCATGTGGACGCCGACCAGCAGGATCATCGCCGAGGCGCCGAAGAAGTGCATCCCGCGCAGAAAGTTTCCCAGCACCGCATGGTAAGTGATGAATTGGAGGACCTGGTACGCCGAACCCGATGACGCGACGTAGCGCGTCGCCAGCGCTATTCCGGTCACTACCTGAATCATGAAGGCGACCAGCACGGCGCTGCCGAACACGTACCACCAGCCTGTGTCACCGGGCACCGGATGGCGCATCAGGTAGCCGAAAAAACTAATTAGACCGGTGCGGTCCTCGAACGCGTCGACGGCTCGCTTGAGGATATTTCTCATCGCTCGCGCTCTCCGGTGTGGCTATTCAATTGGCACCGCGCTGGCCAGGATTTCGACCTGCCCATTGCGCACGCGGACCGGGTATTTGAACAGTCCGCGCGGCGGCGGACCGGCAGCCACGCTGCCGTCGGCATAATAGACACCGCCGTGGCACGGGCACATGAACAGGTCGGCCTTGGGCAGCCATCGCACGGGGCATCCCAGATGCGCACAGTTGACCGAGAAGGCGACGAAACCGCCGGAATCGAGGCGCCGCAGCCACGCCGCCGTCAACGCGCTTACGCCCGCCCATTCCATCGGCGACGGATCGAGAAAACTGACGCTGACGGTCTCGCCGGCCTTGAAGTTGCCGACCGCGCCGACCGCGCGCCAGACGTCTTGCTCGGGGGCGATGAGCGGTCCGAAGATGAACCCGACGACCGGGATACCGACGATGACCGCGCAAATCGCGGAGAGCACGAGACTAATCCGGCCCAGAAAGCGGCGCCGTTCCGGGCTTAGCACTTCGCGCGGGATGGGCTTCTGCGTTTCACTCGCCATGCAGCAATTCTCCTACCCACTTGCTAATCGACACTACAATCAAAACGAAGCCTGCAGCCGAAAATATATAGGAACTGACTACTCCAAAAAGCAGTAATGTTACGCCGAGCGCCAGGAACGCCGGCGCGTAGGTCGGCGGCGGAATCGTTTCCGGCAATGCGGCGTTCCATTTGCCTGCGTCATCTCCGGGCGATCGCGGTCCGTTTTCCAAAGCCATTGCGCTGCCTCCTAAAAGCCCGCAGTCGCGGGCGCGGCACTGTCCGACTCGGCCGTGCCAAACCATTGCAGGAACAAAGCGACCATCACGGCGAGGAACACGAAGCCCCCGCCCACCCACATCAGGAGTCCGCCCACCTCCTGGTCGAGCATGGGCGTGAAGCCCCATCCCGCGCGCAGCAACACGGCGATATGCAGCGAATCGGCGGGATGCAGATAGGGCGCGTACAGGCCCGCCGGAGCAAAGGTCAACCACAGGCCGAGCAGGCTATTGGCCATCGCGCCGCCCAGCAGATAGATCTGCGCCCACAGCGGTGAGATCCGGCACTGCGGCAGCGGCGCAAGGATCGGCCACCAGAAAATGGTCGCCGTCGTCATGAAGCACAGATGCTCGGCGATGTGAATATATTCGTTGCCCAATGCCGCATCGAACAGCGGCGGCAAATGCCAGAGCGCCAGCGTCGCGATACCCAGCATCCAGGCGACCAGCGGATTTCCCAGTACGCGCTCGATGCGGCCGAGCGCGGGGCGATCGATTACCGCGCGGGCGATACGCGGCGTGAGGCCGAGCAGCAGCATCGGCGGCACGGCAAGCTCGAGGATCAAATGCTGAAGCATGTGGGCGCTGAATAGATACTCGTCGGCGAGCGGATCGAGCGGCGAGATCAGCGCCAGGAGCATCACGAGAACTCCGCCGATGAACCATCCGGCGCGCGACAGATCGTCGCGACAGGCGATCCCGTAGGCGGTCAGCAACGCCGCGCATCCGATCAGCACGGACAGGTCGGGATCCCACGCTCGGAGTATCTCAGCCATTTTGCCGGTCGCCTTTAACCCGCAAATCCGTATACGTTATGACAGCCGCGGCCACAGATAGACCACTCCGAAGATCACGACCCACACCGCGTCGACGAAATGCCAGTACATAGTGACGGCCTCGAATCCGGACGGCTTGACCTGGCCGAGTCGCCCGCTCATCGCGACGCCCAGCAGAGCCCCCAGCCCGCCGAGCCCGAACAGGACGTGCAAGCCGTGGAAGCCGGTCAGAGTAAAAAACGTACAGCCGAATAGATTCGTGCTGACGGTAACGCCATGCGCGAAGAGTCCCAGGTACTCGCGCGCCTGTCCGAACATAAAGATCCCGCCGAGCGCCACGGTCAGCATTAGCCACAGGCTTACGCCGCGGCGCTCGCCCTGGCGGAAGCTGCGCCCGGCCAGATGAATCGTGGCGCTGCTCAGGAACAGGCAGATGCTGAAGACCAGCGTGCGCATCGGATTCAGACTGTTGGCGGCGCTTGGTCCGTCGCTCGGGACGGAATGGAAGTAGACGTAAGCGAGCAGCAGTATGAGAAAAAAAATCGCCTCGGACAGAAGGAAAAGGCCGACTCCAAGCTTGGTTTTGTCAGGCATCGCGGTTACTCACTTCACCAGCTTCATCATCATCTCGTCGGTGCGATCGGGATGGGCCAGATCCCACAGCGGCCGCCTGCCGCGAATCGGCGGCACGCCGTGCGTGAAGTTCTCCGGCGGCGGCGGCGAGGTCGTCGCCCATTCAAGCGTCCATGCGTCCCACGGATTGTCTCCCGCAACTGCGCCCGAGCGCAGCGAGATTGCAATGTTGACCATGAAGATCAGGACTGAAAAGGCGAGTACGAAAGCGCCAATAGTCGAAGCCATGTTCATCTCCGCCCAACCCGGCAGCGCGGGATAGGTAAACACCCGGCGCGGCATTCCGAGCATCCCGAGCACATGCTGGATCATGAAGGTCAGATTGAAACCGATGAGCGTCAGCCAGAAATGTACTTTGCCCCAGCGCTCGTTGAGCATTCGGCCGCTGATCTTCGGAAACCAGTAATAGACGCCGGCGAACAGCGCGAACATCGTGCCACCGAAAAGTACGTAATGGATGTGCGCAACCACGAAATAGCTGTCGGTCATCTGCCAATCGATCGGCACCGCCGCGAAGGCAACGCCCGAGAGCCCTCCGATGGTGAACATCAGGAGGAATCCCAGTGCGAACAGCATCGAGGTGGTAAAGCGTATGCGTCCCTGATAAAGCGTCGCGGTCCAGTTGAAAATCTTAACTCCGGTGGGCACCGCGATCGCAAAGCTGGAGATCGCGAAAAACAGATCGAAGGCATGGCCGAGCCCGACCGCGAACATGTGATGCGCCCACACCGCGAGGCTCAGAAACGCGATTGCCAGGGTCGAAGCGGCGACGAAATCGTAACCGTATATCGGCTTGCCGGAAAATACCGGTATGACCTCCGAGATGATGCCGAACGCCGGCAGAATCATGATGTACACTTCGGGATGGCCGAAGGCCCAGAACACGTGCTGCCACAATACTGCCGAGCCGCCGCTGTCGGCGCGGAAGAAGTGCGCGTTCAGCAGACGATCGATCAGCAGCATCACCAGCCCCGCGTTGAGTATTGGCATCACCACAACGATCAGGAAGGCGGTAATCATAGTCATCCAGACGAACAGCGGCACGCGCCGGATACTCATTCCGGGAGCGCGCAGGCAGATGATCGTCGCGATCAGATTGATCCCGGCGGTAATGGTGCCGACGCCAATCCCGAGCAGTCCGAGTATCCAGTAGTTCACGCCGGGGCCGTATGAGTAAGCGGTCTCGCTCAGCGGCGCATAGGAGAACCATCCCACCGCCGGCGCGCCGCCATTGACCCCGCTGGTGGCGAAGCTGAAGTAGAGCATCAGTCCGCCGAAAATCTGGACCCAAAAGCTCAGCGCATTGAGCCGCGGAAAGGCCATGTCACGCGCGCCGATCATCAACGGCACCATGTAAGTCGCGAACCCGACCAGCATCGGAACCAGCACCAGGAAGACCATCGTGGTGCCATGCATGGTGAAGAACTGGTTATAGACCTGCGGGCTCAGGAAATGGTTATTGGGCGCGGCCAGTTGCACCCGCATCAGCAGGGCGAGTATGCCGCCGACCAGGAAAAAAAAGAACGAGCCGAGCAGGTACATGATCCCGAGCTTCTTGTGATCGACCGAGCTCACCCAGCTGAGCCATCCTTCGCGCGCTTCCTCCTCGAAGGACTCGCCGCCGAGCGTGTCGGGAATCGCGGCTTGTTTCATTTTTGCGTCTCCAGGTACGCCACCAGCGCGCGGACCTTGTCGTCGCTCAGCTCAAAGTTGGGCATGTTGCTGCCGGGTTTGAATTGGTCGGGATCGCGCAGCCATGCGGCCAGGTTCTCCGGCGTGTTATCCAGCGCTCCCGCCGCCAGCGTCCGGCGGCTGGCGAGGTGCGTGAGGTCTGGGCCGACACTGGCCACGTGGCAGTTGGTGCAAATGCTCTCGTGGTAAATCTTTGCGCCGAGCTGCTCATCCGCTGTGGTGGGACTGGGCGGAGCGGCCAACTGCTCCTTCATCCATGCGGCGAACTGCCCGGGGGGTTCCGCGATTACCAGAAAGCGCATCCACGCATGCTCATTGCCGCAGAATTCCGCGCACATTCCAAGATAGGTGCCGACCTGATCCGCCTCGATCCACAAGCGGTTGGGATGGCCCGGTACGATGTCGATCTTGCGCCCCAGCGCCGGTGCCCAGAAGTCATGGATCACATCGGCCGATCGAAACTCGACCAGCAACCGTTTTCCCGCCGGAATATGTATCTCATTGGCCGTCACCACCCCGGTCTTCATGTAGTAGATTTCCCACCACCATTGATGAGCGACGATCCGCAGATCCGGATCGGCGTTGGCGGTCGGCGGATCGCTGACGATCATAGTCCGGACGGTGAATCCTGCCAGCACGATCAGCGACAGGATCGGTACGACGGTCCAGATGATTTCAAGTTTTCGCGAGCCGAAGTTCTGTCGCGCCTCGGGTGCGCCGGGCCGATCCCGATAGCGGATAATCGCGTATAAAACCAGAAAGGTGACCAGCGCGAAGATCGCGCCGAGATAAATCAGCGTGCCGACAAAAAGTTGCGAAATCGCGGCCGCCTGCGGCGAAGCCGGAGCGAGGGCGAATGCATTTGCGGAATATGTCCCACTCATTGCCAGACCAATCAGCGCCTTTCCAACCAGCATGGACGCGCGCACGGGCGCGCTTGGCGAGAGCGCCTACTTTTTGCAAAAGGTATGGATATAAGCCACCAGCGCGTGAATCTCCGGGTCGGAGAGCCCGTTGCTCCAGCTCGGCATGTCAGCCGGCAGGCCGGCCGCCGCGCCACCCCCCTTGATTACCGTGAACATCGTATCGTCCGAAATTTTCTGCATCACGGCGCAATCGGCGAAGTCGCGCGCCTTGGTCGACAGCGCCGCCGCCCCAGGTCCATCGCCATGCCCGGTGGCCCCGTGGCATTTCGCGCAAAATGCCGTGTAGTTGCTCTGGGCGCTGTCGGCATGCGCGGTCACACTCGCGAACACAAGCAATGCGCCAATGCCAAGCAACGCTATCTGGATTTTATTCCGCCCCATCGATTTCCTCTCGCCGCATTAAGGAGTCACCGAGCCTGCGTCCGCCAAGGCGTACGCTTGAGCCGGGATTCCGGTTTAACTCTCAGATACCAACTCGCCTTAAGACTGAACATGAGTGTAGTTATGCCCGGCGACGGCCATCTCAGCCGCGTACGCAGACCCCCGGGCAATCATTCGCTGATCGCACCTGGAACAGCGCTTCAGATGAATCGAATGACATAGCGTTGTATTCCACTCTTTGATCGAACCGCAGCCGCTCAACGACTCTTCAAATACACCAATATCGCATTGGCGTCGTCGGGCGGAATGTTCCCGAGCGTCCGCATGTGCATCATGATCTGATCCCATTCGTAGGGAGCTTTCTCGGAGCCGGGCCGCGCGTTATGACAGGTGTTGCAGTACACCGGCCAGAGCTTGGCCCCTTCGCGGAACAGGCGTCGATGCTCGGCCGCACTGAGATTCTCTTGCGCAGAAACGGGAACGCCGGCATAGCCGATCGCGAGAGTCGCCAGGACGATTGCCGCAAGTATTCTTTTCACGCCGCTGGCTCCGCTCAGAACCCGACCGTGAATTGGCTCAGGAACGCGCGATCGTTGGGCGTTGCGCCGGCCGGCGTCTCGACGCCCGTCGGCGAAACGAAAACTCCCCCCGCGCGCGGCAATTCGATATCGAATTCGTTTTGCCACACGATCGATGGGGCGAACCAGTAGTCGAGGCCCAGAGCCACTTCGCGAGCATGCGGCGCGTAGGTGGCCGGCGAGCCGTTAATCCCGAAATCGGGGACCAGTCCGACCTGCGTACCGCCCAGGCCGATACCGGTGGCGGCGGCGAGGTCGTCGGTTGAAACGCCGCGCTGGTTAACTCCCGAGTAACGCACCAGGGGCTCCAATCGCTGAAGATAGCCGTTGAGCTGATCAGGTATGTAGGGAACATTCAGACCGCCCAGGAAGTAACCGGCCTGCACGTACCATCCCTGGCGATTGTCGGAGGTCTGTCCATTGGGCATCTGACGGTATGCTTCCAGCCATTCGCCGCGGGTCTGGAGGTTGTCGATGAAGTAGTTGAAATCGACGCCCCACGAGGTCAGCCAATCCCGATTATTCCATTCGCCATTGTAGGTGGACGCTCCGAGTTCAAGCCGGCCCCATTCCTTCTCAAGCGGCAGCGGATAGACGCGAAAACGCGCCCCGATCGACTTGCCGCTGCTTTGGCTCGACGCGACCGAAGTCGGACTCGAGACCGCGGCGCCCAGCACCGTCGAGCTATAGTTGGGACCGTTTCCACCCCACACCGTGTAGTCGAAATCCTGACCCAGCGCGCCGAATTGCATGCCACCGCGAAGCTGGACTCCGATCTCTCCCGGCGGCACTACCGATTCGACCCCAAAGGGCAGCGGCGCCGTGACAAACCGGTTTACCCACATCGGGCTCTGAGTCTCGTACCAGTCACCAAATGGCTGGTCGAATAGCCCGGCCACGACCGTCAGGTATTTGTTGGCAAGTATCTGAAAATCGGCGGTCGACAGATCGACTCCCGTCCCGGTGCTGCCAAACCCGGTGCTGATCACACCCTGAAACAGGATCCAGTCCGTCGGGCGGTAAAGAATCATTGGCTCCCAGTCGACAAAGAAGGAGTTCTGCGAATCATGATGAAGGTTGTTCAGGGCGGCGTTCTGCTGGTTATAGACGAATTGACCGCCGGCCGCCCCGGTCACCGTGAAAGTATGCGTTCCGAGGTATCGATCGAAGGCGCCGCCGAACTCTTCCGGCGACGGTGGTGCGTCAACTTTGGTCTGCAGCGTGGCGATCTTTGCGGTGGTGTCGGTCTGCAGCTTCTGATTGGCTTCCTTCAGTTGGTGGTTCTGGTTCTGGATCGCTCCGACCCTCTGTTCAAGATCCTGAATTTTTTCTTCGTCCTGCTGCTTGTCCGCCTTCAGTTCATTGACTTCACGCATGATCCGCCTGAGCATCTGCTCTTCGCTCGGGGCTGCCGCACTCGCGGGATGCAGGGGGACAATTAGCCACAGGGCTCCGAAAAACAGGCACAGCCCTCGCAACTTTCCGTAGCCCATCGCTTGCTTCCTTTGAATCGCGGCCGTTCACGCGATCCATCGCGTGCTCACGGCTCGATCAGCGAAGGCATCGTCTCACCGGCTGAACGAAATGTCCGCATATTCCGTGCCGGAGAATAGCTCAGGATGGTTCCGCAGGATACTTGAAAAACGACTTATTTAGTTCTGTAGAGCACAAAACAATTGCTTTTTGCCGTAGGTGCGCGTTCCGGAAGCGGGCACAAGAACCGCAAGGACGATGCGATCGAGACCACCCGCTGCGGTGCCAACGAGTCTACTTATGATCCGATCGGCAAGGGGAGGGGCGACTCTTGGTAAATCCTAACGCTTTTTGTATCTCGCGCCGGCATATTGACGAGACTCGCCACCACTGAAGACGCTTTTCCAAATCCATTTCCAGAGCCATCCTTTCGGTCGATGCTTTGCCGCTTGAGGTGGCTCCCGGTGCCGGTATAGCGGCGAGCGCCGGCCGGAGACTTTCGCCCGCTTCTTTCGCAGCAACTTTCGGTCGAGCGGCCCGCGCGACCTCGTTGCTTCAGTGATCGGTATGCATTTTCTCATTCGAGTAATTCCTCCGAAAATACTACTAAAATTACTTCTAACAGGGTCGTCTTTGGCTGGTAAGTGTCGTGATCTTGAATTCCTGATTGTGGCGAATACGGCCCGGCACGCTGATTATTTGGCGGCCTTATCGGGGGCAGGATTGTGCCAACGCCCGTCCGCGGCGATCAATGCGTCAGCCTCTTTCGGTCCCCAACTGCCGCGCGGGTAGGGGCGCACCCGATGGTGAGTCTTGAGCACCGGATCGACTACCGCCCATGCGGCCTCAACCGCGTCCTCACGGGTGAAAAGCGCGCCGTCGCCGGCCATGGCGTCGGTCAAAAGCCGCACGTAGGGTTCCTCTTCGCCTGGTTGTTCTTCGAACAGATAGAGTTCTCGCTGGTCGCCGACGAACTCCTTGCCGGCACGCTTGACGCGAGCGGCTAGCGCGACGCCCGAACTGGGAGAGAGGCGGAAGCGCAGATAGTTGGCCCGGCCGGTAGCCGGCGCTGAGTCGGCGAAGAGCCGTTGCGGCGGCGGTTTCAGCTCCACAAGAACTTCGGTCGCCGTGGCGGGCAGATATTTGCCGGAGCGCAGGTACCACGGCACGCCACCCCAGCGCCACGAGTCGATGTGGAGCCGCATGGCGCAGTAAGTCTCGACGTCGGAGTTCTTCGCCACATCCGGCTCCTGCCGGTAGCCCGCGTACTGGCCGCGCACCAGGTCGTCGGGCGTGAGCGGGCGCATAGCTTCAAAGACTTTGGCTTTCTCGCTCTGCACGGCGCCAAACTCGCGGTCGGCCGGCGACTCCATCGCAAGCAGCGCGACGATCTGGAAAAGATGGTTCTCGATCACATCGCGCAGACAACCGGCGGTTTCGTAGAACGCGCCGCGATCTTCGACACCGAAATCCTCCGACAGAGTTATCTGGACACTGGCCACGTAATTGCGGTTCCAGATCGGCTCGAGGAAAGAATTCGCAAAGCGGAAGTATAGAATATTCATGATCGCCTCCTTTCCGAGGAAGTGATCGATGCGGAAAATCGAATCTTGCGGGAACACCTTCTGCGCCGCACGGTTGAGCTCTCGCGCGGACTTCAGGTCGCGGCCGAACGGCTTTTCGACAATCACGCGCGCATGCTCGGCGAGGTTCGCGGCACCGAGCCCTTTGATCACCGTCTCGAAGAGCGCAGGCGGTATCGCCAGGTAATGCGCCGGACGCCGAGCGCTACCCAATGCCTCTTTTATCGCCGCGAACGTGCCCGGATCGTTGTAATCTCCACTCACGTACTTAAATTGCGACAGAAGATGGTTGAGGGCACGCGGGCTATCTATCCCGCCCGACCGCCTGATGCTGTCCTTCACTCGCTTGTGCAGACGCTCAAGACTCCATTTCGGGGAAGCAACGCCGATTAGCGGGACCTTAAGGGTGCCCAGTTTCGCCATCTCATAAAGGGCCGGAAAAGTCATTTTGTGGGCGAGATCGCCCGTTACACCGAACAGCACCAGCGCGTCCGAATGAGATACCGTCATCAGGCTACTCCCTTCCCGCAGGCCAACCTTTGATCGCGACGGCCGACTGCGCACCGCCGGGCAATGTAAAAGCAGTTTCCCGTCAAACCCCACGATAGGTCTGTCCGGCAAGTCTGAATCATCAGTCGTGAACCGTGAGCTGAATGCACTTCAAAACCGTTAAACTGAATATTCAAGGTGGCAACATGCTGCGCCTCGCGGTCGCATTCTAACAGATTAATTATTTAGCTCACGCCGCGATCGGCGCCAATTGTTCTTCAGATAACGCCTCGATTTCTCGTCCGGCTGCGCTTGTGCGTCCACCGTGGTGGACCACGTATCCTCCGGCGCGCACAAGAAACCCAAACTGCGGCGTAAAGGAAACATCATCGTATTTTCCTTCGGACCGTGGAGCAAATAGCCGCCTAAAAGAATGCCGGGTGGAGAATATCCTTATCCGCATCATCCGTTTGGAGTCCTCACGTGGCCGCCGAAGCATTCGTAATCGGGGAAATTGGTTACAAATATAACCAGCGTCAGTGTCAGCCGAGTAGTATTTTATCGCGAATCCGATCTACAGTTGAAAGGTCAGGTTTGACGCAGGAATCGAATCTGTCATCGACCAAGCCCTTCGATGGCCGCTCCGTTTGCCTTCGACTGCTCCGCGCCAGACCAATCATTTGCATCAACCAGGAACCTCGGTCGGGGCGCGTTAAGTAGTCATTGGGGGCGTATGCCGATTCTCAGCGAAGATGCGACGCGGCTGTTGCGATGACACGAATGCGGGCACGCGAAGGCGAAGTCAAAGGTGAATGGAATGGAAACACACGATGAATTACGGCTGGAACTGATGCGCGCCCGCAACGAATTGACCTTTCTGCTATCCGACCAGGTCTACAGCCGAGATAGTGAAGTGCGGATCGTCCGCACGCGCATCACCCAGCTACTCGACACTATCAATATGAGCGGCAATCGCGACAAGCGAGTTGTCGTTCAACTCTGAATATCTCTCGGAGCTCAAGGCGGAAACAGCCCTAGCCGGCCGAGCCTGCGGGATTACGCCTAACCGAATCAACCGGAGAGTCAATTATGAGTGAGTTCGTAGCCGATCTGAAAAAAATCAAGGAACGCGCGCGCAGCCATATGGAAAATGGCGCCGTGACGGAAAACTACAAAGCCGATCTCAAAGCCGTTATCAAGGTGCTCAACGAGGTACTCGCAACCGAAATAGTCTGCGTCCTGCGCTACAAACGCCACTATTTCATGGCGGCCGGGATCAACTCTGACGGTGCCAAAGCCGAATTCCTGCAGCATGCGGCCGAGGAGCAGCAGCACGCCGACTGGATTGCGACCCGGATCACGCAACTCAACGGCGAGCCAAATTTCAATCCGGAAGGCCTGGCGTCGCGCAGCCACTCCGAGTATGCCGAAGGCACCGACGTCATTTCGATGCTCAAGGAGGATTTGTTCGCGGAACGGATCGCGATCGAATCCTACTCGGAGATCATGCGCTGGCTCGGAGACAACGATTCGACAACGAGGAAGATGATCGCGGACATCCTCAAAGAGGAAGAAGAACACGCCGAGGATCTGAAGTCGTTACTCGAGAAGATGGCTTAGCGATCTGAAGAGTTCGCGCAAAATACCGACTCGAAGCGCGCGCCCGGATAGCGGGTCCAGTCACGTCGCGCCGCCGCCCGCTTAGAAAAGTCGGACGGTGAGGCCCAGTTCCCGCTGACGAATCAGCCGACAAGTGGGAAAGTGCCGTTGCCGCGCGATTTGATTTAACCTTTCGGCAGGCCGAGCACGCGCTCGCCCAGGATATTGCGCTGAATTTCGTTGGCGCCGGAGTAGATCATCGGACCGCGCGCCTCGAGCATCCGGCGGGTCCACAGGCCGCGATCGGCGGCGAATGGATCGCCTTGCTCGACTTGCGCGAATGGTCCGAGCATCTCCAGCGCAAAGCTCGCCATCCGCAATCCCAGTTCAGAAGCGCTGAGTTTGATTGCGGAGCCTTCCGGGCCGGGCGGCAATCCCTTTAACTGGCGGGTGAGTTGGCGAAATCCGGTATAGCGGATCGCCGCCGCTTCAGTCGCGAAGCGTCCGATTGTCTGGCGCACTTGGGTATTGTCGCCGAGGGGGTGGCCGTTGCGCGTGAGCCGCAGCGCGAGTTGCGCCAATTCGGCTACCCGGTTGGTCATGATCCGCTCTTGGCCGCTGGATCGCTCGAAGGCGAGCGTGGTCAGCGCGACCTGCCATCCCTGATTGCGCTGGCCGACGATATTTTCGACCGGTACGCGCACGTCGTCGAGAAAGACCTGATTGAAATGGCGCGCCCCGGTAATCTGGATCAGCGGACTGATCGTGATGCCGGGGGTTTTCATGTCGACCAGCAGATAGCTGATCCCCTTGTGCTTGGGCGCGTCGGAGTCGGTCCGCGCGAGCAGAAACATCCAGTGCGCGTGATGGGCGAGCGAGGTCCAGATTTTGGAACCGTTGACGACAAAGTAACCGTCATGTTCGACCGCACGGGTCTGCAAGGCGGCGAGATCGGAGCCGGCGTTGGGTTCGGAATAGCCCTGGCACCAAAGCTCGTCGCCGGCCAGCAACTTGCGCAGATGGCGCTGCTTTTGCGCCACGGTGCCCCAATGAATCAGGGTCGGCCCAAGCAGCCACATCCCGGGGCCGGTGAAGGGCACGCCGGTGCCGGCGCGCTCGAGCTCTTGATCGCAGATCGTCTCCTGCAGAAATGTACCGCCGCGGCCGCCGTACTCCCTGGGCCAGGTAATCCCGAGCCAACCCCCTTCGGACAACTTCCGCTGCCACCGCAGGGTTGCTTCCCAGCTAACCTCATCCTCGTCGGCCAATGGTCCCAGCGCCGGCACCGCGAACTCGCGATTGCGTTCCAGCCAGCGGCAGAACTCGGAGCGAAAGGCTTCATCTTCGGCGCTGTAGTTGAAATCCATTTTGGTATTGGCTTTCTCAGTAGCGTTAATGGATTGCGGACGACTGAGTATCAATGACCAGCGGAACCGGTCGCCTTGGAGCGCTTGAGCAACAGGAAGCCCGGCGCGAACAGGGCCGCCGTCAGCGCCAGCATCCGGTAGATATCGTTGTAGGCGAGCAGCGAGGCCTGCCGTTGGACGACTTCGTAAACCATCGCGAGACCCTGGGCCTGCTGCGCGAGCAGTCCATTCATGAAATGGAAGTGCGGCGCACCCGGCATCAGCGGCGCGGCCTGATCGGCATGCCACGCGTCGAACGACGTGAAATGCTGCGTGAGGTAAGCCTGATGGGTCTGTTCCTGGCTGTTGAGCATATTTGTCACGAGCGAAATCCCGATCGCCGATCCGGTATTGCGCATCATATTATAGAGACTCGCCGCGTAACCCATCCGCTCCTTGGACACGCAGGCGAGCGTGGCGGCCGACATGGCAGGGAAGATCAAGCCCGAACCGAGCCCCGACAGGATCATCGCGAAGCGCACGTAACTGATATTCACGTCGAGTGTCCAATGGCTCATCGACCACAGCGCGCTGGCCATCAGTGCGAACCCCAGACCGACGTACTTGCGTGTGTCGAAACCGCGTCGCGAGATCTGCCCGATGAAGAACATCCCGGCCAGTGTGCCGAAACCGCGCGGCAGCACCGCGATTCCGGATTTCCACGGCGAGTAGCCGAGCAGTTCCTGGAAGAACAGCGGGTTCAGCAGGTTCATGCCGAATACCACGAGCATCATGATCAAAATGAGCATGACCGAGATGTCGAACAGGGGAATCGCCATGATCCGTAAATCAAGGATCGGCTCAGAGAAATGGAGTTCGCGCCAGACCAGCAGGATCAGCGCGACGACCGCGATTGCGGTGAACGCGCAGACCCACTCCGAACTGAACCAGTCGGAGCGCTGGCCGCGATCGAGGACAATTTGCAGCAGGCCGAGGCCCAGTGCGAGATAGATAATCCCGGGGTAATCGATCTTGCGGGCGCGGGCCTGCGACTTCCGGATATGCTCGGGATCATGGACGAAGAGCATCACCATGAATGCGGCGAAGATCCCGATCGGCAAATTGATATAGAAGTTCCAGCGCCAGCTCCAGTTATAGGTAATCCATCCGCCCAGCGTCGGTCCGAGCATCGGCGAGGTCAGCAAGCCCATTCCCCACACCGACATCGCGAGGCCCTGCTCTTCGGGCGGGAAGGTCTCCATCATGATCGCCTGCGACGAGGGAATCATGGCCGCACCCGCGGCGCCCTGAAGCAGGCGAAAGATTACTATTTGGGCCAGCGAGGTTGCCGCTCCGCACAGACCCGAGGCGATCACGAAGGCTACCACCGACCACAGGAAATAGCGTTTGCGCCCGAATCGCGCCGAAATCCATCCGGTCAGCGGAATCATGATTCCGTTGGCCACGATATAGCTAGTCAGAATCCAGGTGACTTCGTCGCGGCTGGCGGAAAAGCTGCCCTGCATGTGCGGCAATGAGACGTTGACGATCGACGTATCGAGGACTTCGAGCGTCGCGCCGAGCATTACCGCGAGCGCCACCAGCCATTTATGCGGCGCGCGTCGTTCAGGAACCGCGGGGGCGGCGAGGTTCCCGGCGATCTGCTCAAGCGCAGTGGGCGGCGCGGAACTCATCTTAAGGATAGACCCGTCACAGTGCTTAGCGTCGTCCGGCCGCGCCGGCATGTATTATTTGAATATCCATTCAATCGACATTACAAGCGGATACCGCGGCGCTTCGCGTGAGATTTGCCTGCGACATCGCTTTTGGGTTCGCGTCCGGCGCGACGATCAAACGGGATGAGCCGGACCCGGCGGCGCGCCTGAGCACTCTGAAACGCGCCCTCAAGATAGCGGAAGTAAGTGATCGCGTGGCCGACGACCTCGAGCGGCACGTCCTCGATCAATTCGGCCAGCACCATCCCGGCCTTGGCCGCGGCGGCATCGAGAAAGGCTCTTCCCTTGGGCGTGAGAGCGACCAGCTTTTCGCGTCCCGAGCGCGGGTCTTCGGTAATCTCGATGAGCTCAAAAGGCGGATGCATCATCGCGCGCAGCGACTTGGAGAGCGCCGCACTCGTCACCTCGAACCAGCGCCGCACGTTGGTCTCGATATCCTTGCGGCGCATCCGCGCGCCGCCGTCGCCTTGCGATCGAATCAACCACAGAATTGCCGCCTGCTGGCGCGAGAGCACGTCGGCCCGCACGACGTCCTCCAGCGCGGTGCCGATCTCGTAGTGGGCCGAGTAAAAAAACTCCATCAATTCGGTCGCCGCCGAACGGCGATAAAAATTCGGGCTCACGAGCCTTTTTTGATCAAGTTTCTTCGGCGGCACGGGTGTGGCAACTTCTCGGAAAACGGTAACTTAGGTAAAACTATTGTGCGGAGTCAAGATTGTGGCGGGCTCGATTCAGGCCGCCAGGTTGTAGGAGCTTTACCGAAGATCGATAAGCAGTTGAAGGTTGAGGAGCTTTTTCGCTATGCCCTATAGCAGAATGCAAAGCGAAACGAGGCAAGGAAAATGGCGCACGCCGAAGAATCGATCCACAAGCTGAAGTATCCGGGCGCAGTCGACGCCGACGGCCACATTCTGGAATCGGCCAAATGCTGGGAGCAGTACTGCGAGGCTAAATTCCGAGCCAACGCCATCCGCATGAAGGAAGACCAGGACGGGCTCGAATACCTTGAGGTCAACGGAGTGGCGTCGCGCGTAAATCGCGGCGGCAACTTCGGCACCGTCGCGCAGATGGGCCAGGTCACGCGCAACTCAGGCAATTTCGATCGAACGACCAAATACGGCGAGAAGGTTCCGCTCGGAGCGTGCGATGCCAAGGACCGGATTAAGCGGCTCGACAAAGAAGGTCTCGACGCCGCGATCATCTACCCGAGTCTCGACCTCACCTGGGAAACCGATACCGACGACGTGGAGTACTCGCAGGCGATGTGCCGTGCGTATAACCGCTGGGTCACCGACTGGTCGTCGGACAGCGGAGGCCGCCTGATTCCGGTGGCCCATCTTTCGCTCAGCGACCCAACGGCCGCCGCCGCCGAACTCGAGCGCGCGGTCAAGGCCGGCCATAAAGGCGGATGGGTCGTGCAATTCACGACGACGCGCAAGCCGCACGGCCATACCGATCACGACGTGCTGTTCGCCAAGGCGCAGGAGCTCGACGTGCCGCTCGGCATCCACGTTTCGCTCGAGCCGCAATGGTGCTGGCCGGGCCGCTACGACAAGGAGTATGTGCGCAAGCAGTTGTGGTTCCTCAACGTGACCGCGTCCGACGCGATTCGCCATGCGCTGGCGAGCTTTATGGCATATGGCACGTTCGACAAGTTTCCCCGGCTCAAGCTGGTAATCCTGGAAGTCGGCGCCGGTTGGGTGCAGTACTGGCTCGACCGGATGGACGCGGTTTACGACAGCGTGGTGGGACGCGGCGTGCCGCTCAAGGAAAAGCCCAGCTTCTACTTTCGGCGCAACGTCTGGGTCTCGGCCGATCCCGACGAGAAGTCATTGCCCGCGATGGTCGATTTGTGCGGCAGCGATCGCTTTTTCTGGGCGACCGACTTTCCGCATCCCGACCACACCGGAAACTATATCGAGGAACTCGAGGAGTTCGGGAACAAGATCAGCGACTGGCAGCGCCGGCGCAACGTGCTTGGCGACAACGTTCGGCGCGTCTACAATCTTTCGATCTGATTTTTTGGCGTGATTCGATTCAGGGAAAAGGATCAACGACCTGACTTATGGGAGAATGAAATCAAGCACAGCATTAGTCAGACCGATTAGTAATATATCGATTTCATAGTCAAGGAGTTGAAGTTCCCATGAAGTTCGCGCTGTTCATTCTGCCCACCATCCCGGGGACGTGGCGGCTCAAACTATTCGCCAAACACGTCATCCCCGAGTTTGGCGACTGCGACTGATTATTCGAAAGCTCCGGACGGGCCGTGGCGTCGGCCGTTGCGACGCCACGGCCCGGCACGATAATCCGGTCGTTCCGCCGCTAGGGAAGCTCTGCATAAGGCTCTGCGGTCACCCTGAGCGCAGCGCATGGGTCCCGGATCCGGGATTCTTCGCTGCGCTCAGAATGACCACCTATCTTGTGCAGAGGTTCCCTAGCGGCGCGGGAGCGGGAAGCGCGGTGGACGGCGTTCGAGCAACGCGGCGACGCCTTTCTTGTAGTCGGGCTGCTTCATGAATTCGCCGATCAGGCGCTTCGAGTCCTCGATCGCGTCGCCGACCTCGCCCCGCATCAGTTCAGTATAGAGCTGGCGCTTGGCGATCGCGGCCGAACACGATCGCGCGCACCGCCGGGTCCAGATCGAGCGTCGCCATGATCGATCGCAGCTCCGCGTTCATCCGTCCGCTCCATGAATTGCCTCGGCCCGGCCGATGTAGCCATACCGTCGCAACACCGTCGGCGGCGATTTCGTACCTGGTAACCTTCAGATCCATGACTCGGCTCTCCCTGGGCAGAACGACCTGAATTGTCAACGTAGCATCGCGCGCCGGTTTAACCAATTTGCGCGGATGTGTGTCTGCTGCGGAATCCGCGGCGTACCGCTCATGCAACTCGTTTCGCACTTGCCTGCGACAATGTCAGGTGGTTAGATTGACGGGCCTCTCGCTGTGAGAAGATTCATTTATGTCACACGAATATTATGTCACCCGAATATAACGTTATTGACGCCGACGGTCATATCCTCGAACCACCGGATCTCTGGCTCAACTACATCGAACCTGCATATCGCGCACGCGCGCCGCGCCTGGGTGTCAACGATGAGGGCGCGGAGGTTCTCCAGCTTGGCGATCAGGAAGTCACCGATAACGGACCCGGCCGCCGCCGCGTAAAGGTCGGGGCGACCGGTGCGATCGGGGCGCGCGAGGGAAAGGTCTCCGTCTGGATCAAATATGCGGAGGGCCGTCCGGGTGGCTTCGATCCGCACGCGCGAATTCCCGACATGGACGCGGAAGGGATCGACGCCGCGTTTCTCTATCCGAGCCTGGGGCTGTTTCTCGGCGCGGTCGCAGAGCCGGAATTCGCGGCGGCAATCTGCCGCGCGTATAATCGATGGCTCGCCGATTATTGCAAGCCGTATCCCGGTCGGCTGTTCGGAGTCGCGATGCTGCCGATGCAATCGGTTGAGCTGGCGGTGCGCGAACTGCGTTTCGCGGCGCTGGAGTTGGGCTTTCGCGCCGGATTCGTGCGCCCGAATCCGTACAATGGGCGCCTGCTCCATTCGACGGACTACGATCCGCTCTGGACCGAAGCGCAGGAACTCAACGTCGCAATTGGCATCCATAGCGGCGCCGAAAGCGGGCAGCCGACGCTCGCGATGGATCGTTTTGAAGGGCATCGGCGGGCCGTGCGCCATTGCGTCGCCCATACGTTCGAGATGATGGCCGCCGCCACCAGTATGCTGATGTGCGGCGTATGCGATCGGTTTCCGCGCCTGCGCGTGGGGTTCCTGGAATCCGGCGGCGGCTGGATGGCGGGATGGCTCGACCGCATGGACCGTCATTTTGACGACCAGGGCATGAATGACACCGGACTGACTATGCGGCCGAGCGAGATTTTCCGCCGGCAATGCTTTGTCTCCTTCGAGCCGGTCGAGCGTTCGCTGGCGCTGTTGGCGGATTATCTGGGGCCTGAAACTATATTGTGGGCAACTGACTATCCGCATTTTGACGGCTTCTGGGGCGCACCCAATATGATCAGGCAGATGGGGCTGCGGTCCGACACGCTGAAAACCGTGCTGGCCGGCGGAGCCAAACGATACTACGCATTGGAATGAGCGTCGCGCGCATGGATTTGCGTATGCTCAAGCGCATCAACTAATAGTATAATTTCCGCCGAAGGATGCTGGAATGTTTCTGAAGAATCACTGGTACGTCGCGGCACTCTCGAACGAGGTCGGACGGGTTCCGCTGGGCCGTGTCCTGCTCGACGAGCCGGTAGTAATGTTTCGCACCGGGAACGGTGAGGCGATCGCGCTTGAGGATCGCTGCAGTCATCGCGGTTATCCGTTGCATAAAGGCCGGCTGATCGGCGATTCGCTGCAATGCGGCTATCACGGACTGCTGTTCGATTGTTCAGGCAGTTGCCTCAAGGTTCCGGGCCAGACGCAGGTTCCGCCGGGTGCGCGGATCCGTACCTATCCGCTAATCGAGCGCTGGGGCTGGGTATGGATCTGGATGGGCGATGCGGCGCGTGCCAACGATACCCCAATCACCGATTTTCACTGGCTCGACGATCCGGGATGGGGCGCCAAGAGTGAATTGCTATATATCAAGTGTGATTACCGGCTAATCCTGGATAACTTGCTCGATCTGTCGCATCTGACTTTCGTTCATCCCGGTACGATCGGATCGGCGGCGAACGTCGAAAAGGCGCGTGTGCAAAATGATCTCACGGAAAAGTCGGCAGTCATCACGCGTTGGTTGATCGATATCGAGCCGCCGCCGACCTATACGCGCGCCGGCTTCAAAGGCAATATCGATCGCTGGCAGATACTGCGCTTCGACCCGCCCACGTTTGTTAATCTCTACGCCGGCGCGGTCGATACGGGTACCGGTGCGCCCCAGGGCAACCGTCGCGGCGGCGTTGGCCTGCGCAACCTCAATGCGATTACACCCGAATCCGCGACCACCTGCCATTACTTCTGGGCGATCGCGCAGGACCGTGCGCCCGGGGATTCGTCGGCGACCGAATCGATGTTCCAGGAGATTCATCAGACTTTCATGGAGGATTGGGAGGTTTTGGAAACCCAGCAACGCTGGAACGATCTGACCGCCGGTCGTCCGACGGTAAATATCCACAGCGACGCGGGACCAATCCACGCGCGCCGCATCATCGATCGCATGCTGGCAGAAGAGGAATTAGCGCGGCGCCGCCAGGCCGGATAAGCTTCGCGTCGCATCCTCAACAATCGACGTTCGGCAATACCTCGTTCACGATCCGCTCGAACTGTGCGCGCTGATTTGCTCCCGTGATGCGCAGTGTGATCGCTTTGGCGCCTTCGTGGACGAGACGATTGAGATCGTCGATACATTGAGCCGGGGTGCCCGCCGCGGTCCATCCTGCTGCCTGATCCGCGGAGAAAACCGGGCCGTAGTATTCGCCGAGGAAGCGGCGGGTCTCGGCGAGCGCGGCTTCCCGATCATTTGCAACGTTGATGTTGTGATAGACGAGGTTCGGAAACTCGTCCGGATCTTTGCCGGCCGCGCGCAGATGCGCCGAGAGTTTCGTCCATAGTGCGCCGAATAATCCGGGCCATACCTGCGCGACCATCCAGCCGTCGGCGATCTGCGCGACCCGGCGCAGCGGTCGTCCCGCGAGCGCGGGCTTCGGATTGGCGGCGATCCAAATCGGACAGGGCTGCTGAATCGGTTTCGGATTAACGCTCGCGTCGCTGAACGTGCGAAACGCACCGGCGAAGCTGACCTGCGCTTCGCTCCACAGCCGCCGGCAAATCGCGATGTTCTCGGCCATCCGCGCGCCGCGCTCAGAATCGCGCACACCCCACACCGCGCCCTCTTTCGCGCTGGTGCCGCCGAGACCGATTCCGGTGCATACCGCCAGTTGCATGCGGCCGTTCGATATATAATCGAGATTCGCCCATTGTTCCGCGAAGATTACCGGCTCGCGGATCGGGAAGCTCGCCATGCAGGCGACGCCCAGGCGCACGCGCGCCGTCACCGCGGACAAGGCTCCGAGCAGCGTGAGCGATTCGGGCCGTGGCTTCGCCATTACGCTGTCGCCGACCCAGACCGAAGTGAGTAATGGGTTGCGATCGGCGGCGCGCGCAAGTTCGATCAACTCGGTCCAACTGGCGGCGCCAAAGAGCATCGCCCGTTGCGGGATCGTCAAGCCAAACTCGATTCTCTTGCGCGCCATTCGTCGCTACGTTCCAATTAAGCCTGACACTCTAAACACGTGCAAATTCTAATACCTGTCGCGGGCGCGATTACTATCTCATTCGATGTCCGTCGCATATCTTTTTTTTAATGTGATCAAAGACGGGGCGCCCGATCGCCGCGGCGAGTCTCGGTGGAACCTACGGCTGGTTGCGGCGTGCACGGCGGGCGCATCGGATGCGATCGGGTCTCGCGTGAAATCGAGCTATCGGTCGACGGGAAGATCGACAAAGACGGCGGCGGCCACCACCGTCGTCCATAAACCGTCGCGATCGCCGATTGCGGACTGCGTGATGTTGCGCGTCTGGACGATCTTGTCCGACAGCTTCCACACGTCCTTGCGCTCGTCATAGCTGACGTTGGGGTCGAGCTCGATCCCGAGCGCCGTCGCGAGCATCGAGGCGGCCAGATCTTCGGCATAGTCGCCGGCCTTCTGATCGGTCTGACCGAAGCTCTTGTGCTCGGACAGGTAGCCGTACTGATCCTTGTCGGCCGGAATCGCCAGGCCGACCGACGTGGCGACCAGCCGATGCGGTTCGTCGGTGGCGTTGTCGTACATCACGGCGTAGACAATCTGGCCGGGGCGCAGCGTCTTGAGCCCCTCCTGGATCGAGAGGACTCTGCAGCCGGGCGGGAAGATCGAGCTCACGCGCACGATATTGAACTCCGCGATGCGCGCGTCGCGCAGAGCGAGCTCGAAGGAGGTGAGTTTCTCGCGATGCCGTCCGACGCCCTTGGTGAGAAAGATGCCTTTTCCTGTTGGTCCCATCGCGGCTGCCCAGCTACCTCCATGCGGTCCGATGACGCACTGGCAAGTTATCTTGACGCTTCCCCGTCATGCAACCATCGAGGGTCCGCAAGGCGGCGCCGGGCGGCGGCGGGCGCGGGCGCTGATGCGAAGCGGTTCGGCCTACGCCTGTGCGGGTTTGCGCTCGGTCTCGACAAGATTTTGTGGGCGTTATGGCACTGGAAATCCGGGTCCGGTCGTAAGCGAAAATTAATCCCAATCGCGGACAGGCATAATTCGAGGAAGGCCGCGAGAGCGATTGCGCGCCCCGGCGGCGGGTGGTCGATTGACTCCACGGTTCGGCCGCGCGAAACTTGATTGGCTCGATCGCGTTCGCGCAGGCGGAAAAGGCGGCGGCGCCGATTGGCCCGGGGGTAATTTTTCGGCGCGATAGCGGAATACCTAAATATGAGGAATCACCTGGCAGCGCCGGAAACTGGCGCAAACACAAAATTGTTGCGGCGCAGCTTTATCGCCGGCGCGTTCGCGCTTCCGATCGCGATCAAAATGGGTCTCGTATGGGCCGCGGAGACGGCTGCGTCCGGCAGTGGCGCCTCGTCCGCGGACGCGGGCGGCAAGGTGACCATCGCGGAATTCACTAATATGGGCGATCCGACCGGCCTCGCCCAACTCGGCAAGGTCGTTAAGAGTGACGCCGAATGGCGCAGCCAGCTCACCGCCGAGCAATACGACGTCACGCGCGAGGCGGGCACCGAGCGACCGTTCGCGAATCAGTACGATGCGTTGTTTGCCAAAGGCATCTACCGATGCGTCGACTGCGATACGGCGCTTTTCAGTTCCCAGACCAAGTTCGATTCGGGCACCGGATGGCCGAGTTTCTGGAGGCCGATCGCGCCGCAGAATGTCGTCACGCGTGCCGATAACTCGCTGTTCATGCAGCGCACCGAGGTGCGCTGCGCGCGCTGCGACGCCCATCTGGGCCACGTCTTTAACGACGGTCCCGCGCCCACCGGCCTGCGTTATTGCATGAACTCCGCGGCGCTGAAATTCACCCCGATCGTCGAGGCGCGCAAATAGCCGCATGCCCGCGACTCAATTATAACCGCGGCTTCGCAGACTCGCCCGCACCCCATGCCCGTACCGCGGCTTCGTAGACTCGCCCGCATCCCATCCCCTAGGGAACCTCTGCACAAGTTAGGTTGTCATTCTGAGCGCAGCGAAGAATCCCGGATCCGGGACCCATGCGCTGCGCTCAGGGTGACAGCGGAGCCTTGTGCAGAGGTTCCCTAGCCGTAAACTTTGGCGGCGTAGTAGACGGTCAGCAACGCGCCGGCCGCGAGAATGATTCCGCGCAGCATCTGGCGCGGCATCCGATTGGCCAGGCGCATCCCGACGAAGCCGCCGGCGATCGCGCCGGGGATCATCGCAGCGGCAACGCTCCATGCAATTCCCGACCAGCTCAGCACAGCGACCGCGGCGGCGTTGGAGGTCACTTGCACCAGCATCTTGAAGAT
>DAHVFB010000046.1 GCA_027317185.1 Deltaproteobacteria bacterium | reverse complement strand
TTCGTCGCGGTCTCGACCAATGCGGCCGAGGTGGGCAAGTTCGGTATCGATACCCGGAACATGTTCGGGTTCTGGGACTGGGTCGGCGGCCGCTACTCGATGGACTCGGCGATCGGGTTGTCGACCATGATCGCGATCGGGCCGGAGAACTTTGGCGCGATGCTGTCAGGCTTCCATGCGATCGACGAACATTTTCGCACCACGCCGCTGGATCGCAACCTGCCGGTGATCATGGGGCTGCTCGGGATCTGGTACAACAACTTTTTCGGCGCGCAAACGGTGGCCGTGCTGCCTTACGATCAATACTTGAAACGCTTTCCCGCCTACCTGCAGCAACTCACGATGGAATCCAACGGCAAGCACGTCACGCTCGACGGGCAACGGGTCGATTATCAGACCGGCGAAATTTTCTGGGGCGAGCCGGGCACCAACGGCCAGCATTCGTTCTACCAGATGATTCATCAGGGCACGAAACTGATTCCGTGCGACTTTATCGGATTTTCGAAAGCGCTCAATGCGCTCGGGCGTCATCACGATCTGCTGGTCGCCAACGTGTTCGCGCAGTCCGAGGCGCTCGCCTTCGGCAAGACTATCGAGCAGGTCGAGGCGGAAGGCACTCCCGGCTGGCTCGCGCCGCATCGCGAATTCGACGGCAATCGCCCCTCCACCGTCATCTTCGCGGAACAGTTGACGCCACAGGTGCTAGGCAAACTGGTGGCGCTCTACGAACACAGCGTGTTCACGCAGGGAGCGGTCTGGAATATCGATTCGTTCGATCAGTGGGGCGTGGAACTCGGCAAGCTGCTGGCCCAGAAGATCATCCCCGAGCTGGAGAGCGCTCGCGCCCCTGCGCTCAAACATGACAGCTCGACCAACCGTTTGATCGAACGGTACCGCCGCGCGAGATCGTCCTGAGCCCAAGCCGATAGCGACCGCCGCGACTATAGCTCGACATCGAAACGGCGGGTCCCGCTCGCGATCATGACCATATTAATCTAATCTGTACCGCTCTGGCTTGGTTTGTTGCGTGGTACCACATCTGGATCGCTGATCCAGCCAACTGCTATTGGAAGAGCACTATGGCTGAAAATTCACGCAGCAAACTGATTACCGAAGGGGTTCAACGCAGCCCGAACCGCGCGATGCTCCGGGCGGTCGGCTTTACCGATTCCGATTTCACCCGGCCCATCATCGGCGTGGCCAACGCTTACAGCAATCTCACCCCCTGCAATCTCGGCCTCAACGATTTGGTTGAACGATCGCAGGCCGCGGTCCGGGCCGCGGGCGGGATGCCGCAGGTGTTCGGCACCATCACCGTCAGCGACGGCATCGCGATGGGCACCGAGGGCATGAAGTACTCGCTGGTCTCGCGCGAGGTGATCGCGGATTCGATCGAAACCGTTTGCAACGCCGAATCGATGGATGGCGTACTCGCGGTGGGCGGCTGCGACAAAAACATGCCCGGCGCGATGATGGCGATTGCGCGGCTGAATATCCCCGCTATTTTTGTTTACGGCGGTACGATCAAACCGGGTCATCTCAATGGCCGCGACCTCACGATCGTGAGCGCGTTCGAAGCGGTCGGCCAGTACAGCGCAAAAAAAATCACCCAGGAAGAGTTGCTGGCGGTCGAGCGCAACGCCTGTCCCGGCGCCGGCGCCTGCGGCGGAATGTACACCGCCAACACCATGTCGTCAGCGATCGAGGCGATGGGCATGAGTTTGCCTTATTCGTCGACCATGGCGGCGGTGGATGAGGAAAAGGCGGAGAGCGCCGCGCAATCGGGCGGCGTGCTGCTCGATGCGGTTCGCCATCAACTCTTGCCGCGCCAGATCATGACGCGCGCGGCGTTCGAGAATGCGATCGCGGTGGTGATGGCGGTGGGTGGATCGACCAACGCGGTGCTGCATCTGATGGCGATCGCGCATTGCGCTCAAGTGCCGCTAACGCTGGACGATTTCGAGGTCATCCGTGAACGCACGCCGGTACTGTGCGATCTCAAGCCGTCAGGCGCCCACGTCACCACCGAATTCCATCGCGCGGGTGGGGTGCCGCAGGTGATGAAGATGCTGCTGGCGCATGGTCTGGTGCATGGCGATGCGCTGACGATCACCGGCAAGACTATCGCCGAGACCCTCGCCAAAGTTCCTGAGCATCCGCGGCCCGATCAAAAAGTGATTCGTCAATGGGATCAGCCGCTCTATCCGCAAGGTCATCTGGCGATTATGCGGGGTAACCTCGCGACCGAGGGAGCGGTGGCGAAGATCACCGGGATCAAGCATGTCGAGATCACCGGGCCGGCGCGCGTGTTCGATCGCGAAGAAGATTGCCTGGCCGCGATCCTCGAAGGCCGAATCAAGCGCGGTGACGTACTGGTGATTCGTTATGAAGGGCCGCGCGGCGGACCCGGGATGCGCGAGATGCTGTCGCCGACTTCCGCGATTATAGGCGCGGGCCTGGGTGATGCAGTGGGACTGATTACCGACGGCCGTTTCTCGGGTGGCACTTATGGCCTGGTGGTTGGCCATGTCGCGCCTGAGGCGCAGGTGGGCGGGTTGATCGCGTTAATTCACGAGGGTGACTCGGTAACCATCGACGCACCCAAACGAATCTTGCAGCTCAATCTTCCCGAACCGGAAATCGCCCGGCGGCGCGCGGCGTGGCAGCCGCCAGCTCCTCGTTACACGCGTGGCGTGCTGGCGAAATATGCGCGCCTGGTCAGCTCCGCCAGTATCGGCGCCGTGACCGATGCAGATGTTACCAGGACCTAGCAGGGGGCGCTTGGATAACGCCATCTTGGATAACACCATGAAGATTGGCGGCTGGCGGGGACGCGAAGCATGACGGCTTCCACCACCCAAACTCTGATGGGACTCCATCTCGTCGCCGCCGACGAGCGCGCGCTGGTTCAATTTCTGTTGGCCGGCGCGATGGCGGCGGTTGCGTTCGCGATGCGCCGCCGCAGCTCGCTGGTGCGCCCGGCGGGGTTCACCCTGCTGTCTTTGGGACTGTTCGCCGACGCCATTTCGGCCTTCATCATCTCGTTTCCGGGATTGGACGACGCGCTGAATGCGGTCGGGCTGGTGCTGATGTTATGGGCCGTCATTTTGCTCCTGCTGGATTTCGCCGAGGCGATGGTGCGCCGCCGCCGCCGTCATTTTTCGACCATATTCAAAGACCTGTTGATGGTTCTTGGATGCGCTTTGGCGGTCGCCGTCGTGATGCGCTCCGAGTTCAAGGTCGATCTCGAATCGCTGGTGGCTTCGGGCGCGGTCGCCAGTATCGTGCTGGGGCTGGCGCTGCAGGAGACGCTGGGCAACATCTTCAGCGGTCTCACGCTGCAACTGCAAAAGCCGTTCGAGCCTGGCGATTGGGTGCGCAGCGCCAATCACGTCGGACGAGTGATCGGAATTGGATGGCGATCCACCACCGTATTGACGCTCGCCAACGAGCGACTCGATATTCCCAACGCGATGATCGCCAAGGACGTGCTGACCAATTACACCGGGGAGCCGGTGGGCGATGAAATAGCGGTGGGTATCAGCTATTTGGAGCCGCCAAACCGGGTGCGAGAGGTGATCCTTCGCGCTCTGCGCGATATCCCGGATGTGGCGCGGGCGCCGGAACCCGAAGTATATGCCTGGGAGTATGGCGATAGCGCCATCCGCTACCGCATCAAATATTGGCTGCCGGACTATGGCTTGCGCGATCGAGTCCGCGATCGAGTTACCACCGCGATCTGGTACGTCCTGCGCCGCAATGCGATGGAAATTCCATACCCGATTCAGACTCTGCAGTTCCGTCATACGCGGCGCGAACGTCAGGGCGAGGAGGCCTTTGAGCGCAAGTTGATCGATCAATTGCGCCAGGTCGATTTCCTCCACGATCTGACCGATGAGGAGCTCCAGTTGCTGGCCAGCTCAGTTCGTATCCATGAATTCGGCGCCGGGGAAGTGCTGGTTCGTCAGGGTGACCCGGGCGATTCTTTCTTTATCATCCGGCGCGGTATGGTCGAGGTGGTCGCGCATCACGGCAACGGACAGCCTGCGCATATCGCCGATCTGCGGCCACCGGCATTTTTCGGCGAAATTGCGTTGATGACCGGCGAGCAGCGCAATGCCTCGGTGGTCGCGCGCAGCGACGCTGAAGTACTTGAGATGGATCGCGAAGCATTTACGCTTCTATTTCGTAACCATCCTGACGTGACCGCGCGGATCGGCGAAGTTATTGCCGCGCGCCTGACTGAACGGCGGGACATTTTGGCGGCAGCCCCCGGAATCGATGGCAATCACGCCCGGCGCAGTTGGCTGCTTGAAAAAATGCGCGCCGTCTTCGATCTGTAGCCGGGTTTTCACTCCAAACGGCGCAATAAAAATTCTGCTGCAATTCGATCCAGCAGGTCCATCACGTCCGCTTCCGATTCGATTCCATAATAAAGCCTCAACCGATGGTGGATTGGATCTTCGGTGCGCAGCGTTGCCAGGTTGTCATACGATTCGATGATCGCTTTGAACAGCGTCATTTTTCTCGGCTCGATCCAGAACAGCACGCTTTTTATGGCCGGTCCCGCGCTCGCACTGGCCGCTGGATCGTCGTGCCGGTCATTTGATTTCATATCCATATAGACGCCTCGACCGCCGCCACCTAAATTCTAGCCGATGGGATTGTCACGGCTCATTTTCGTCACCGGCAAGGGCGGCACCGGCAAGAGCACGCTTTCGGCTGCGCTGGCCGTCGCCTTGACCCGGCGGCACGGCCGCTGCGCATTGACCGATCTCGGCGGACAATTGTCAGCCGCGCGCATGATCGGACTGGCCGGCCGACCGGATTTGCCCAATCCACCAACTTTCGCTGGCGCGCCCGAGGTGCTTGCGATCAGCCGGCGCACTGAGCTCGAAGCTTTTATAAAGCGCATTGTGCCGCTGACGTCGATCTCGAATCGAATGCTCAAAAGCCGCACCTTCGGCTATGTTACCGCGGCCGTGCCGGGGCTTGAAGCTTTTTTGTTGATGGAACGGCTCAGAATGATGGCTGGCGATGCGGCGCTCAAGAACTACTACGTGGTTGCCGATGGACCTGCGAGCGGGAACGCAATCGAGATGTTGTCGGTGGCGGCGGGCTTGCGTGAGATGGCGCCGCTGGGGAAGCTCAACCGGCTGGCTTCAGGCGTCGAGGAATTAACTGCGGATGCCAACCGATTCGGCGTTGTGATTACCGCCACGCCCGAGGAACTGGCGGTGCGCGAAGCGCTCGAATGCGCGCATCGGCTGGCGCAATTGCGTATTACCCGGACGATCATGCTGCTCAATTGCGCCGTCGCGCCGCTGTTCACAACCCCGGAGATCGGGCGCTTGCGCAAGCTGGATGGCCATCGGGAACTGGCGGCGCGCCGCCGCGAACTGGCCGATCGGACTGACGAGGCACGGCTCAAGTTGAAGCAAACCGGTCTTCCGCTGATTGAGTCCCCAATGCTTTTTCGGACCGAGTTGCAGGTTGATGACATAATCAGTCTGGCGACCGAACTCGAAGGCCTGCTCGACCTCGAATGAACGCGACGGTTAATGCGATTCTCGCACAGCGGTTGGTGATCTGCGTCGGCCCCGGCGGCGTCGGCAAGACCACGATCAGCGCGGCGCTCGCGCTGGCGGCGGCTGAAAGCGGGCGCGCGGTCGATGTGATGACGATCGATCCGGCGCCACGGCTGCTCGACGCACTAGGACTCGATCTGAACTCGAATGAACCGCAAGCGGTGCCGCTCGCGGGGCTAGCAGGATCCAATCCGGCGCAAATGCGGGCAATGAGGCTCGATCCGAAGCATACATTCGACCGCCTGGTGCAACGCTACGCGCCGTCGGCCGCCGCGCGCGATCAGATTCTGGAAAATCGCATTTACCGCAACCTCTCGCAGGCGTTGGCGGGAATTGCGGACTATATGGCGATCGAGCGGCTGTTGGAGCTGCATGAAGATGGCGCCGCGGAACTGATCGTGCTGGATACGCCGCCCGCCGCCGAGGCCATGGAATTTCTCGAATCGCCGCGCCGGCTGCTCGATTTTCTCAACTCGCGCGCAATCACGTTGCTGGGCGCATCTGGCAGCATGCTGCGCGGCGGCCTCTCGATCGTCGATCTGGCCGCCCGCGCGGTGTTATCGGCCTTCGATCGGATGACGGGGCTGCATCTGTTGCGCGATGTGCAGGTTTTCATCCGCGGCTTCGACGGCATGTATCCCGGCTTCGCCGAACGCGCGCAACGCGCGCAGGCCTTGCTGCGCGATCCTGGCTGTACCGCGCTGATCATAACTACCGCCGAACGTGAACGGGTGGCGCAGGTGCAGGACTTCGTACGCGGGCTTGAGGCGGCAAAGATCAGGCTCGGCGCGGTGGTCGTAAACCGCGTGATGCGCAAGCTGCCGCGCATCGCGGCTGCGGAGGGTCCGCCGATATCACCGGCTCTCGGGCGTAAGCTGGCGCGTAATCTTGCCGATTTTCGCGCGCTCAAACGCCGCGAATCCGGCGCACTCGATGAGTTACGCGCGATTATTCCGCCCGGCGTGCCTTTGATCGTTGCTCCGGAGTTGGGGCACGAACCGCGTACGCTCGAAGACCTGGCTGAGATCGGCCGCCGTTTTCTGACTGCCTAGCACGGCTCTGCTCAAGGCCTTACCTGTCATTCTGAGCGCAGCGAAGAACCCGGGACACTTAACGGTGCTGAGCAGGAGTTTTCTAGCGGGTTTTCGATCGGCTCCGCCCCGGAGGCGGCGCCGCCGTCTTGCCACTGTCCAACAGCCGGTCGACTTTCAAGCTGAGATTGGTGAATTGTGCATTGAGATGATCGATGCGAGCCTTGAGCTCACGAATGTCACGCTTGGATGGAACATTGACAAAATCGAGTACGCTCTCGACATTGCGATCGAATACGTGTTTGTTGGCGGTCAACCGCTCGCCGGCCCGGCCGAATTGACGACGCAGATTTTCGTTTGCCATCACCTCGGCAAAGAAACTGGCAAGTCCATCTTCGCTTAGGGTCCGTAAGCGATCGATCAGCGAGCGTGCTTCCCTGCGTGCCATGAGTGTAACTATATATAGGACTTACCGCCGCGCAAGATGACCGTTATCGCCACCATCGTAAGCTACGCCTCAGGTTTCGCGCTGATGAGAATGCACGGCGCGCCGGTGAACCTGATCGCCACCTCGCTTATCGTCGATGCGTCGCTGGCCCCACTCACCGTCCTGATCGCGGTCAGGCGCGGTCGCTCGGGCGCGCTGTGGGCGGCGATCGGATTCATCTTCGGGGCCTGGGCATTGCTCGCCGCATTGTTGCTGTTCTCGTTGCGGCGTCAAGCCGACTCAGCATCGTACTTTCCGCCGCCTTCGGATGCGGCCTGATTGGCCACGATCGCGGTTGAATCATCGCCGGGCGCGTGCCAAACGTGTTATCGATTCTGAACTTCCAGGGAGTCAATTGATGGCCGCCAAAGTCGAATTTGGAATCTTTTCGCCGCAGGCCGGGATGAATCTGCCCGCAATGATTGAGCGGGTGAAAAATGCCGAGCGTTCAGGCTTCCATGCGGTATGGCTGGTGGACCATGTTTTCAGTCCGGCCTATCCGGAACTGGACCATCTGGAATGTTTGGCGTTGCTGAGCGCGCTGGCGGCGCAACCGGGTAAAATTCGGCTGGGCGTGCTGGTGCTGTGCAACTCGTTCCGCAATCCGTCGCTGCTGGCGAAGGCGCTGGCGTCGATCGATCAGATCAGCGGCGGACGGTTGGAAATCGGCCTCGGCGCGGGCTGGGCCGAGCGTGAGTATCACGCCTACGGCTACGAGTTCCCCTCGATCGGCGTGCGGCTCAAGCAGCTCGAGGAAACGCTGCAAATCCTCAAGGCGATGTTCACCCAGCCGCATCCGAGCTTCACCGGTCAATATTTTCGGATCGCCGACGCGCTCAATAATCCCCGGCCCGTGCAGCAGCCGTATCCGCCGATCACGATCGGCGGGAGCGGCGAAAAGGTGATGCTGCGGATAGTCGCGCAGTATGCCGATCGATGGAATTGCCCGTCCGCCTATCGCGATTTCAACCATAAGGTGGCCGTGCTCAAGGAGCACTGCCGCGCCGTCGGACGTGACTTCAATACGCTGCAGGTCTCCGAACAGGTGCTGGTCTGTATGGGTAAGGACGAGGCGGAGGCGGCGGAGAAATGGAAGTTCGGCCAGAAGATGAAGCCTTTCGCGCATACTGCCGTACGCGGCACGCCGAAGCAGATCGTCGAGCAGTTGCAGGAACGGGTCGCCCGCGGCGTTAGCATGTTCATGTGCTATTTCAGCGATCAGGCGCCACCGGACACCCTGGAATTGTTCGCGCGGGAAGTGATGCCGGTCTTCGCGTAAACTGTTTGCATGCCCGTGCCCATAAGTATGAAGCGGAATTCCGCTGGACTCGTGCCGCTGATGATCGGACTGGCGATGCTGGCCGGATGCAGCATGATCGCGCCGAACACCTCGACCGTCAGCTATGCGACCGAATTGGATACCATCGGCGGGATCGGTACCGGATCGCCGGTAATCTATGCGGGCAAGCCGATCGGCTCGGTCACCGCTATCGGATGGAAGTTCAACGGCGATTCAAAAGTGAGTTTCGAGATCCAGGATCAATACGCCAGAGACGTCCATCAGGATTCGATCATGGTGCTCCATGCGGATACGACGCCGCCCGGACTGGACCTCTACAACTCGAATCCGTCCAGTCCCGCCGCCGCGCCGGGATCGAAAATTGAGGGCGCGTCGAGTCAGCGCGAGCTGGCGGCGATAATCGCGGCGCATGGGGTGTCGGCGTTTGCCTCATCGCTGGCCGGCGTGACCGGCGCGTTGAGCAGCGGTCCATCTGCGCCGGGAAGCCCATCGGCAGCGCCGCCTGCCGTGACGATCGATCAGCTCCAAAAGGATCTGGCCGCGGTGCAGGCGCAGGCCAACGCCAACGGATCGGCCAACACTGCCGCCACCGCGGCGCAACTGCAATCGCTCAACCAGCAGATACAGAGTTTGCAGCAGGCCTTGATAAAGCAGGGCAGCAGTCCCCAGGCGCAACAATTGCGCGACGAGATCAACCAACTGGCCCATACCCTGGCCACCCCGATGACGCCGCCGCCCGCTGCCACGGGAACCCCGGTCACACCGCCCGTTTACTGAGCTGCGATGGACAGGTTTGGCGTCGTAACATAATCAAGTTGCTGGCAAGCGGAGAGTGATGATGAACGGAGCGGAGAGCCTGGTTCGTACCGCGCAGGCATGCGGAATCAAAGTATGTTTCGCCAACCCCGGCACCACCGAGATGCCGCTGGTGGCGGCGCTCGACGCGAGTGCCGGCATCCGTCCGGTGCTGGCGCTGTTCGAGGGCGTCTGCTCGGGGGCGGCCGATGGTTACGCGCGGATGAGCGATTCGCCCGCGATGACGCTGCTTCATCTCGGCCCAGGCTTCGCCAACAGTATCGCCAATTTTCATAACGCCCGCCGCGCCCGATCGGCGGTGTTGAACGTGATCGGCAATCACGCCATCTGGCATTTACAATATGATGCGCCGCTTACCTCCGACATTTTCTCGCTCGCCCGTCCGGTCTCGGGATGGGTGCGGGAATCGTCGTCCTCGATGGCGCTCGCGCGCGACACTGCCGAGGCGATTGCGGCGGCCGGACATTATCCCGGCAAAGTCGCCACATTGATCGTGCGGGCCGATTGCCAGTGGGATGCCGCCGACGCGGCGGCCGCGCCAATCGAAGTCCCCTCGATGCCCCACGTGGCCGACGCCGCGATCGATCGCGCCGCCGTCATGCTGCGCAAGCATCAGTCCTCGGTCCTGTACCTCGGCGGCCAGGGCTTGCGCGCGCGCAGCCTGGCGGCAGCCGCGCGGATCGCCGCCAGGACCGGATGCGTTCTGATCGCCGAAACCTTTCCCGCCCGAATGGAGCGGGGCGCGGGCTATCCGGCGGTGGCGCGGCTGCCGTACTTTCCCGAGCAGGCGCTCGAAGCGCTCGCGCCATACCACGCGATGGTGATCGCGGGTGCGCCGAAGCCGGTGGCGTTTTTCGGCTATCCGGATGCGCCCAGCGTGCTGATCCCGCAAGGCTGCCAGGTCGAAATGCTGGCCGAGCCTGAGACCGGCGTGGCAGCCGCGCTGGAGGCTCTCGCCGAGGCGCTGGGTGCGCCCGCCAGACCGAAGATCCTCGATGCCGAGCGTCCAGCCAAGCCGTCGGGGCCGTTAAGCGCGGCCAATATCGGCGCAGCGCTCGGCGCGCTGATTCCCGACCATGGAATTTTGATGGACGAGGGCGCCACCACCGGCTTCAGTGCTTATGCCACCTCGATAGGCGCGCGGCCGCATACCTACCTCTCGCTGACCGGCGGTGCGATCGGACAGGGATTGCCCTGCGCTACCGGCGCGGCGGTGGCCAGTCCCGATCGAAAGGTGATTGCGTTTCAGGCCGATGGCGGCGGGATGTACACGCTGCAGGCGCTATGGACCAATGCGCGCGAATCGCTCGATGTCATCACGATCATCTGCAACAACCGCGCCTATCGAATTCTGCAAGTCGAGCTGGCGCGGGCGGGCGTCACCGAACCGGGCAAGTACGCGCGATCGCTCACGCGGCTCGACGAACCTGAAATCAACTGGGTCGATCTGGCGCGCGGGATGGGCGTGCCGGGCGTAAGGGTGAGCACCGCCGATGAGCTCGTCCGCGAGCTTGAGCGTGCGCTTCCCGAGCGTGGGCCAAAGCTTATCGAGATGATGATGTAGCTTTGCGTTGTCCGGCGCTTGCAAACAGCGCTTCAAGCCGCGCTGGCAGCTCGCCGAGGCCGCCGATCCGTTGATCATGCTCGACCCGATCGCCAACCCCGATAAAGCGAATTCCCGCCGCCAGCGCCGCTTCGCGATCGATCGGGCTGTCGCCCACGTAAACCGCGCGATCGGGTTCGACCTTCGCCCGCCGCAGGCATAGCTCGAGCATGTCGGGCGCGGGTTTGGGACGCACCCGGTCGAAGACGCTGGCGACCGCCTCGAAGATCTCGGCCAGGCCGAGGTGCTCGACCAGCGCAAAAACGGTGGTCGATCGATTGGTTGCCAGGGCCAGCCGATAGCGCTGGCGCAGTTCGAGCATGAACGGACGCAGATCGAATGGCGGACGCAGCATCGCGAAAAATCGCGCCGAATCGAGACCGCGAGCCACCTCTTTCATCCGCGCAAGCTTCGCCGGATCGCCGCCGGCGCGCCGCTCGAACATCTGGATGGTGGCGTAGTAGATTCCCTCGCGCTCCTCGATCGGACTCAGCGCAGGCTCGCCGATCGCGCTGAAGATCGCATTGTAGTAGGCAATATTCGCCTCGACTGAATCGAACAGCACCCCATCGGCATCGAAAATAACCAGATCAATCATCGCCGCAGGATTTTATCCCAAACCGGTTCCGATCGCAGGAGACCTGTTCACTAAAGACCGGATCCCAGGTGGCGGGTCGGCATACTTAGCCGTATAATCGCCGGGCATGGCGCCTGACGTGTGGTTCTATGCTCCCCTGTTCTTTTCATTCCTGACTACAGTTTTAAGCTGCGTCATTTTGGTATGGCTGCGCGGCGCTCGCGCCGGTGATCCGCTCAGCGCACAGGATGTCGCCGAAGCGATGCGCAATGAATGCGATCGCATTCGTCTCGACACCTCGGAACAGGCGCGAATTTCCAGGCAGGAACTTGGTGATGCCGTGCGCGGGATGCAGAGCGCGTTGCGTTCGGAATTGACGGCCGGCCATCAGCAGCTTTCGACCGTTTTGAGCGCGACGCTTACCCAACTTGGTGATCATCAGAAAGACCGTCTGGAAGCGTTAAAAAAAGAACTTTTCGCGCTGACCGAGGTCCACAGGAATGCGCAGGAAGTTTTGCGCAATACCATCGAAGGCCGCCTCGACGCGATTCGGATTGAGAGCGCGGCCAAGCTCGAACAGATGCGCCAGACGGTGGATGAGCGGCTGCAAACCACGCTGGAGAAAAGGCTCGGCGACTCGTTCAATCTGGTGAGCGAACAGCTCAAGCGCGTCCATGAGGGGCTCGGTGAGATGCAGACGCTGGCGGCCGGGGTCGGCGATCTTAAAAAGGTGCTGTCCAACGTCAAGGTGCGCGGAACCTGGGGTGAGATTCAGCTTGGCAATCTGCTCGAACAGTTTCTCTCGCCCGAGCAATATCTCCGCAACGCGCAAACTCGCGAGGGTAGCGCCGAGCGCGTGGAATTCGCGGTTCGCCTGCCGGGGCGCAATGATGATCGCGAAGTGCTGCTGCCGATCGATGCGAAATTTCCGCAGGAGGATTTCGAGCGGCTGATACTCGCGTCGGAAAACGGCGATGCGGCCGGGGTCGAAGCGGCTGCGGGCGCGATCGAGGCGAGCATCAAGAGCTTCGCGAAGGGAATTAGCGACAAATATATCAATCCGCCGCGCACCACCGACATCGCGATTTTATTTCTGCCGACCGAGAGCCTGTATGCGGAGGTGCTGCGGCGGCCGGGACTGTTCGAATCGCTGCAACGGGACTATCACGTGACGCTGGCGGGGCCGACCACCTTAACCGCGATTCTGAACGCGCTCCAGATGGGCTTTCAGACTATCGCGATCGAAAAACGTTCGAGTGAGGTCTGGCAGGTGCTGGGTAGAATCCGTTCCGAGTTCAATAAATATGGCGACGTGGTCGACAAACTGCGCAAGCAACTGAATACCGCCGTCGGCACGATCGATAATCTAAGCACGCGCACCCGGGTGATGAATCGCGAGCTGCGCGACGTCACTTTGCCCGAAGCTGCCTCCGCGGTGGTGCTCGGAATTGAACAGGATAGCGAGTACGCCGACGAAGATCGCACCGCCGAAACCGCCGCCGCGAAATAGGCTGCGAACCTGGGGGGATTGCGCCGTCAGGCTGTCGTTCTGAACGGAGTCTGCCCAGTGAAGAATCCCGGGATTCTTCGCCGCGCTCAGAATGACAGGATGGGCCGTGCCCGGAGCTTCGCTAGCTGCTGAACGACTTCGTGGTTTCCGACTTCCATTCGGTCATCGGCTTGAACTCCGGATTTTTACCGAAGTCCTCGACCGTCACGCGCATGATTTCGTCGTCCGACATGCTCAGGTCGAGCGGCTTGACCACCGGCTGCTGTACATACCATGGCGTGTCGCAGAAGAATTCGAGCCGGTTATTTTCGATATCGCGATAATAAACTGACAGCCACGATCCATGGGTAATGGTCTCGAGGTCCTTGACGCCGGCCTTCTTCAGCAACTCGTGACGCATCCGCAAATCGGCCAGCGAGGGCACCCGAAAAGAAATATGGTTGATCACCCGGTCTTCACGCGATCCGGTCCGTCCCGAAGCCAACGCGAGCATGTGATGGTCGCGTGCGGGATCGAGCGTCATGAAGCAGATGTCATTGCCGCGCGCCTGGCCGGAATCCGACAGGTGGAAGCCCAGCACCTCGGTGTAAAAATCCTTCATCTTGTGAAAATCGAAACAGAACAGAACGACGTGACCGAGAGATGCCGTGCCATATTTCATAAAAGTTCTTTTCTCCGGATCGCTACGCCCGATAAATAACACTGGTGGATTGGCAAAGACAATCGGCCAGCTCTGCATTGCGCCAGTGCCGATAATGCGGCAGTTTGACTGGCTGCGATCATTGCCGCACTAGCTATATAACATGGAACGGCGTCGGCTGGGAAAAACCGGGATGGAGGTGAGCGCGCTCGGGCTGGGCACCTCCGAGATTGGCTATGAGCACGTCACGCAAAAGCAGATCAATGATCTGATCAATGCGGCGCTCGATGCCGGCCTCAACCTGATCGATACTGCTGCCTGCTATGGCGAGGCGGAAGAGATGGTGGGGCGCGCCGTGAGCCATCGACGGTCCGAATATCACATCCTGACCAAATGCGGTCATGCGGCGGGCTTGCGGCTGGCGGACTGGAGCCCTGAACTGGTCGAACAAAGTATCGATCGCAGCCTCAAACGGCTGCGGACCGATCATCTCGATCTGGTGCAACTGCACAGTTGCTCCGAAGAGGTGCTGCGCCGGGGCGAGGTGACCCAGGCGCTCGAACGCGAGCGCGACAAGGGCCGGACGCGGTTTATCGGCTACAGTGGCGATGGCGCGGCGGCGATGTGGGCGGTTCGTTCAGGTCATTTCGACACTCTACAAATCTCGGTCAACATTGCCGATCAGGAAGCAGTCGAAGGCGCCGTGGCCGAGGCCAACCTGCGCGGCCTCGGGGTGATCGCGAAGCGCCCGATCGCCAACGCGGCGTGGATGCCGAAACGGTCCGGAGGGATCGAATGGTACTACGCCACTTATCGCGAACGGCTGGAAAAGCTGGCCTATGGCTTTTTATTTGAAGACGCCACCGCCGCGGTGGGAACCGCCTTGCGCTTCACGCTGAGCGTACCGGGTATCCATACGGCGATCGTCGGCACCGCGAAACCGGCGCGATGGGCGCAAAATGCCGCCTTGCTGGCTCCCGGCAAGCTGAAACCGTCACAATACGCCGCGATTCGCAAACGCTGGAGTGCGGTCGCCGATGAAACCTGGACCGGCCAGCGTTAGGTTGTTCAGTTCGTCCTGATGAAATCCAAAAAAGTGGTAATCGAAGTCGCGAACCTCCGTATCGAGCGCGATAATCCAATTCTTGATCGAATCGACTGGCGGGTCGAAGCGGGGCAGCATTGGACGATTCTGGGCGCCAACGGCTCCGGCAAGACCTCGTTGCTAAGCGCCTTGACCGGCTATCTGCCACCGACCGAGGGCGAAATCTCGGTGCTGGGCCAGACCTATGGACGGGCGGATTGGCGCGAACTGCGCACGCATGTCGGGATCGTCAGCTCCAGCCTGCATCAGCTCATGGACGGTCACGAGACAGCGCTCGACATTCTGATCGGCGGCCTGTCCGCGCAAATCGGCTACTGGGGCGAGATCGCTCCGGCCGACCGCAAAAAAGCCGTTGCCGCGCTGAAAAAAATCGAGAGCGAATATCTGCGCGATCGGCCGTGGCGCTTCTTTTCGCAGGGCGAGCGCCAGCGGGTGCTGATTGGGCGCGCCCTAATCGCGCGTCCGAAGCTGCTCATCCTCGATGAACCCTGCGCCGGGCTCGATCCGGTGGCGCGGGAGCATTTTCTGCAATTCATCGAACGCCTGGCTCGCAACCGCAGCGCGCCGACGCTGGTGCTGGTGACCCATCATGTGGAGGAGATCATGCCGGTGTTTTCGCACGTGCTGATTCTCAAGGCGGGAGCGGTGCTGACCGCCGGCCACAAGCATGCGGTGCTAACCTCGGGCGGATTGTCGCGGGCCTTCGACGCGCGGCTCAGATTGTCACGTGCCCGTGGACGCTACGCGGTGCGGGTGACTCCGCGCGCGGAAGTTGTAATCTGATTATTGCAAACTCAATTTCGGCTGGCGGGGTTGCGTTGCGTCGCGGCCTCGAATATTTGATCGAGCACACATCTGCTGTGGGCTGATGGAGATGCGGCGGGGGTTTTCAACCATGAAATATTTACTTGCGCTGGCGGCCGCGATGTTGATGGTAACGGCGGCGTTTGGCGCGGAATCGGATGGCTTACCAATGCGTAATACCGGACACTATGCGGCGCTCGACACCGACAAGGGCACGATCGTAATTGAGCTTTATCCAGCAGTGGCGCCAAAGACGGTGGCCAATTTCGAGAAGCTCTCGCGCGATGGCTTCTATAACGGGCTAACCTTTCATCGGGTGGTTCCCGGATTCGTGGTGCAGGGCGGCGATCCGAGCGGTAACGGCACCGGCGGACCGGGCTACACGGTCCCGGCCGAAATCAGCCAGACCGAAAAACATCTGCGCGGCAGCGTCGCCACCGCGCGCACCGGTGACGAAGTTAACCCACAGCGCGCTTCAAGCGGCAGCCAGTTTTACATCTGCCTTGAGCCGCAGCCGGGTCTCGACCAGCAGTACACCATCTTCGGCGGAGTGGTGAAGGGCATGGATGTGGTCGATCAGATTAAAAAGGGCGATCACATCAAACACGTGACGCTCACTTCAGAACCGCCAAAATAGCTACCGGCTTCGATATCGGCCTTGCCCCCTGAGCACGGCGATTTCCAGTCCCCTTGGGAGCTCTGCACCAAGCCTATCCTGTCATTCTGAGCGCAGCGAAGAATCCCGGGATTCTTCGCTGCGCAGACTCCGTTCAGAATGACAACCTGATCTGTGCCGGGGTTTCCTAGCGGTTTAGTTCTTCGAGCAGGGACTTGGCGTCTTGCAGGTCGGCGGTGTCGAAGCCCTCGGTAAACCAGTTGTAGATGCCGGCGAGTATCGTGCGCGCTTCATCACGACGATTCGTGTCGCGCAGCAATCGTGCGAGGCTCGCCGTCGCGCGCAACTCCCACGATTTGGCGCTCTGCTGGCGTGCAACCTCAATCGCCCGCTGAAAGCAGCTCTGAGCTTCTGCGGCGTTGGAATCGACGATTCCTGACGCACCTCGCAGACTCGACTCGTTATCCGCACGTCGCGGACTCCTTTGCTCGCTGCGCAAGGCTTCGCTAGCGTGCTCGGCTCCACTTCGTTCCGCCTGGCCTCTCAACAGCAACTCGCCCTTGAGTCGATAGAGCTCCGCTTCCCACCAATGTTCCGCGTTCTTCTGCACGATGGCTAAAGCTTCGGCTAACGCTGCCATCCCTTCGTCGATCTGCCCCGCTCTTCCACAGGTCTCGGCCAGCCATGACAGACCGTATGAGCGCCACAGCTCATTCTCCGTCGCGCGCAAGGCTGCCAGACCCTCGCGTACCCGGGCAAGCCCTTCTTCCGCTTGCCCTTGCTCCGCCAATACCCAGCCTCGCAGCACCAGCCCCCACGGGAGGAAGTACGGGAACCCCCCTTCCACCGCCAGGGCGACTGCGGCCTCAACCTGTTCTTTGGCCGCGGGTCCTTCTCGCAGGAGCTGGTGAAGTTGGGCCGCGTTGGTCAACGAAAACACAACCGTGAAGGGATGTCCTAATTCGCGGGCCAGACTCAGCGCTTTATCGTTACCGCGAAGGGCCTGGGCCGGATAACCTCGTAACCAGGAAGTGAGAGCCCCCCAGCCCAAGCCACACACCGCGGGATCATGCCCCGTAAAAAGCTGCGCATTGGAGCGATGGAGTCGCGGGTCGTAGAGGGCCAGCCCCTTCTCGATATGGGCTTGCACTGCCGCCAGTTCGCCCAGCGAAAGCGCGGTCGACCAACACGCATGATGCGCCTCCAGCAGAAGCGCGGGCTCCTGTTGCTGCTGGGCAAGGCTTAGAAGCTGCTCTTCCCGCTCCCGAGCCGCCTGCAGCTTGCCTTGGTGGAGGGCGCGCCCATAGAGTCCCATGAGCGCAGAGAAGCGCTGCGTTGGGAGCCCACTCCATTGACTCAGTTCGTGCGCGCGGACATAGACCTTCTCTACCTCCGGCGCTGCCCAGCCCTTGGTAGTCATCAACACCGGCCCGAGCGCGGTCAGCAGTTCAAGCTCCAGTTGGCCCCGTTCCGGCCCGGCCGGCTGCCGCGGTAGCAGTTCCAGGGCAGAGGTTAAAAGCCCGATCGCTTCAGTATGGGCCGAGCGCAGTATCGCCTGTCGGCCCGCGCGCCCCAGATATTCGACCGCCTTCTCGAGGTTGTTGCTGCGGCCGTAATGATGGGCCAGCTCGTCCAGATGGTCCTCCAACTGCCCGGCGAACAGCGACTCCAGCGCCTGTCCGCCGCGCTCATGCACGCGCTTGCGGCGCTCGATCAGGATCGAGTTGTAGGCCACCTCCTGCGTCAGCGCATGCTTGAAGATGTACTCGGTATCGCCCACCGCCGGCTGCTCGTAGATGAACTCGCCCAGTTGCAAGTCATCGAGCATCCGGTTGAGTTCGTCATCCGCCCGCCCATCAACCACCCGCCTGACCAGCGACAGCGCGAATTCCCGTCCAATCACGGCGAGCGTCTGTAACAATTCCTTCTCAGCGGGCGGCAGCCGATCTATACGCGCGGCGAGAATCCCCTGCACCGTTGGCGGAATCTTCAACTCCGCCAGCGGCTTGGTCAGCTTAACGATGCTGTCCCGCACCAGCACGCCCTCATCGAACAGCACTTGCACCATCTCTTCCATGAAGAACGGCGTGCCCTCGGTCTTTTCGATGATCAGCCGCTTGAGCGCAGTGAGATCGGCGCCCTCACCCGCGCGCGGCCCGTCGCCGAGCAGCGCAGACAACATCGCGTCGGCGCTCTCCTTGCCTAGCGGGTCGAGCCGAAGCTGGGTGTAATAGGTCTTGCTGTTCCACTGATGCGAGTATTCAGGACGATAGTTGACCAACAGTAGAATCTTCGCGGTGCCGATCGAATCGGCCAGCAGGTTGAGCAACTCCTGGGTCGCCTCGTCGATCCAGTGCAAGTCCTCGAAGATCACCATCAGCGGCCGATTGAGCGACTCGCGCAGCAGAATTCGCTTGATCGCCTCGAGCGTGCGCCGTTTCCTGATCTGCCCGTCCATCTGCACCAGCGGATCGTCGCCCTCGACGATGCCGAGCAGGCCAAACAGGTAGGGCAGCGTATCTTCCAGACTTCGATCGAGGATCGTGATCCTGCCGGCGACCTTCTCGCGCCGCTTGCGTTCATCGTCGGTAGCCGAGATATCGAAATAATTGCGCAGCAGATCGATCACCGGCAGGTAGGCGCTGGCCTTGCCGTGCGAGACTGAAAAGGTCTCCAGCACCATCCAGCCCGCTTGCGAGGTGGCCTTGAACTCGAAGAACAATCGCGACTTGCCGACCCCCGGCTCGGCCATCGCCGCGGCGATCTGGCCGCGCCCCGAACGGGCCTGCTCGGCCGCATGCTTGAGCGCCTCGAGCTCGCGCTCGCGCCCGACGAACTTCGTCAGCCCGCGTCCCGCCGAGCGCTGCAATCGAGTGCGCAGCGGTCCCAGCCCGGTCACCTCGTAAACGTTGACCGGCTCAGTGACGCCCTTGACCCTGGTCGGCCCCAACGGTTTGAGCGCGAAATAGCCCTCGACCAGTTTGCGGGTCTGCTCGCTGATCGCGATTGAGCCGGTCGGCGCCAGCGCCTGCATCCGCGAGGCCAGATTCGCCGTATGTCCGATCGGCGTGTATTCAGTATGGCCGCCGCCGGTCGCGATCGAACGCACCACCACCTCGCCGGTGTTCACCCCCACCCGCGCTTCGATCGGCAGGTTGCCGGCCGCGCGCAGCCGGGCTGCATAGCGGCCCAATTCTTCTTGCATCCGCAGCGCTGCATAGAGCGCGCGTTGCGGATGGTCCTCGTGCGCGATGGGCGCGCCGAACAGCGCGAAGACTCCATCGCCGGTGGACTGCACGATATAGCCGTCGTAGCGATGGACCGCATCGATCATCTGCGCCAGCGCCGGATCGATAATCGCGCGGGCCTCTTCCGGGTCGAGGTCCTGCTCCAGTTCGGTCGAGCCCTTGATGTCGGCGAACAGCGCCGTCACCGTTTTGCGCTCCCCCTCAAGGCTTTCAGGGGCGGGCGTCCCGGCTACTCGAATCGATAAGCCATCCGATTTCCTGGCCGAGGCCGCCGCGGCGGCCGCTCCGAACGCGGTGCCGCACTCCCCACAAAAGCGTTTGCCCGCCGGATTATCGGCTCCGCAGTTCGGACATGGATTCGCGAGTGCTGCGCCGCAATCACCGCAGAACTTCTTGCCCGCTGGATTTTCAGTTTTGCAATTCGAGCAATGCATCGGCTTACCCGGACAAACAATAGATCCGCCCTTCGTATATCATCCAGCTCCGCAAAGGGACCAGCGGGCTTCGCGAGGACCGCATCGAGGACCCGGTGTGGGTATCCTGCTAAGGGGAGCAGGTTTTGAGTTGTTCGAGCGGGTTACGCAAAGCGATCCTCGCAGCGGGGGTCTGCGACGGATCGCCGGCGCTGGGTTGTTAAGCCGAAGAGGGCTGGGTAAAATTCGTCAATCTTCCTGAATAATTATGGCTCAAACCCGAGATCGCTTCGCGCTGATAGAGAATCTTTCCTCGATCGGCGGCGAATCGTCGGGTGAGCTGCGCGAAACTTTAGATCTGATCGTGGCCACCATCGCGAGCGGTTTCGAGGTCGAGGTCAGCTCGCTGTACCTGTTCGATCCGAAACGGGAGCGGCTGGTGCTGCGCGCTACCGTCGGGCTCGATCACGAATCGGTGGGCAAAGTTTCGATGAGGGTGGACGAGGGCCTGGTTGGGATGGTGATCGAGAACAACCAGGCGGTGGCGGTCAGCGACGCGATTAGCCATCCAAGATATAAATATTTTCCGGCCACCGGCGAGGAGCGTTATCACACCTTTTTGGGCGTGCCGGTCCAAAGCGGACGTCAGAAGCCGCTGGGCGTGTTGGTGGTACAGACCCTGCGGCGGCGAAAGTTCACCGCCGGCGATATTCGGCTCATGAAGGCGGCGGCCAATCACGTGGCGCAGGTGCTGTCGCATTACAGATTGCGCGAAACCCTCGCCAACAAGGAAAAAGAGCGCGACGAATACCGGCGCCGGATGATCGAGGCCACCCGCCAGCTCAAGGACTACGAAAAAGTCGGCGGCAAGACCCGGGTAGCCTCGCCGGTGCGGGTTCGCCGTCCCCGGCTGGTCGGCCTGGCCGCTTCGCCGGGGTTCGGCCACGGCCTCGCGCATATCGTCGGTACGTTCATCAGCACGATCGATCGTTCGTTGCGCGCGCCGGACGAGAAGGTTGAGCTGAAGCGCTTTGACGAAGCGCTCGTGCGATCGCTGGCCGAGCTCGCCGCGCTGAAAACGCGGATGGCGCCATTGATGCCGGAGAACGACCTGCGCATATTCGATGGTCATCGGTTGATCCTCGAAGATGAGGAATTTATCGGACGCATCCGCGAGGCGATCGAGCAGGGATATGCGGCCGAAAGCGCGCTGTTTCGAGTGATCGATGAGTTGTCCGCCTCGATGCTCAATGTGGCGGATAATTATCTCCGGGAACGTACGAACGATTTTCGCGACGTCGGACATCGCGTGCTGCGCCATCTGAAGCAGGAAGGCGACAAGACGCCGTTTTCGAGACGATCTGTGCTGGTTGCGGACGAACTTACGCTGTCCCAACTGACCCTGATATCGCATGAGAATCTGGTCGCTATCGCGCTCCAGTCCGGCGGCGTCACTTCGCACGCGGCGATTCTTGCGCGTGCTTTTGAAATTCCGACAGTGGTCGGAGTTGAGCACCTGATGGAGGGCGTGGGCGAGGGCGACGACCTGGTGGTGGACGGCAATTCGGGCATCGTTTATGTCAATCCCACGGTGGAGATCGAACGCGAGTACGACGGCCTCCATAAGCGCTACGAAGCTTTCAAACGCGAATTAATGGTCGATCACGGCGAGGCAACGATCACCCGCGACGGTCATCGGATCGAGATCCTGGCGAACGTCGCTTTGCTCGCCGACCTACATCTGGCGCTGAAATACGGCGCGGAAGGCGTCGGCCTGATGCGATCGGAGTTCTCCTTTCTCACTTATGAGGATTTCCCGGACGAGAATCAGCAACTTCAGCTTTACGGTAAAATGCTGGAGGTGGCTGACGGCCGCCCGGTAACCATCCGCACACTGGATATCGGGGCGGATAAATATCCGCCGTATCTGCGGGTTCCGCGCGAAGAAAATCCATTTTTAGGCTGGCGATCGATCCGGATTTCGCTCGAGATGTCGGGGCTATTCAAAGTTCAGTTGCGGGCGATTCTGCGCGCTGCCGCGAGGCATCATGTCCGGATTTTGTTCCCGATGATCTCCAGCATCGAGGAGTTGCGGCGGGCGCGCGAGCTGCTCGCCGAGGCGCAAACCGAACTCTACAAGGAAGGTTTGGATCATAACCCACAAGTCGAGGTGGGAATTATGGTCGAGGTGCCTTCCGCGGTATGGCTCGCGCCGCGACTGGCGGCGGAGGTGGACTTTTTCTCGATTGGGACCAATGATCTGATCCAGTACCTGCTCGCCGCCGACCGCAATAATCCCAAAGTGGCGCATCTCTACGAGGCCTTGCATCCAGCCGTTCTGGCGGCTATCGCCGAGGTTGTGAAGGTGGGCCGGGCGGCTGGCAAGGACGTATGCATTTGCGGCGAGATGGCCAGCGATCCCTTGTGCACGCTGCTGCTGGTCGGGATGGGACTGAATCAACTGAGCCTCAGTCCACTGTTCATCCCGGTGGTGCGGAAAATGATTCGCAAAACCGATTATGAGACCGCGAAGACCATCGCTCAGAATACGTTGGAGATGGCTTCGAGCCAGGAAATCAAAGGTTATCTGGTTGATCGCTATCGTGCTCTCGACCTGATCCAGTTGGTCGAGATGTATCGCTAGTTTAGGTGAATAACATTAAATCGGCCGGTAAACGGGGCTTGGCAAGCAAATTGCGTCGAAGATAACTCATAGCTCCGCCCCAAGCCTCTCTGGCGATTGACTTTGTCGGCCAAGCCTAGTTTACTCTGACCGACCGGTTAACGGTCTCCTTATGCCTGAGAAAGAGCAATATTTCAGGGCGGCGAGAGGAAAAATTTGATGATACTAGTGCTCTCACTTGCCATCTTGGCGACAGTTTTGATCCTGACTGGGTATTATTTTCTGGGTACCAACCGCTACGGCGGCGATCATCCCGGAGGACATCCGGCGCTGACCGCGAGCAAGGGGGCGCTTGAACACGGTGCCGTGCAACTGGAACCGTGCCGCACGATTCGGGTGTATTTCATCAAGCCATCCCGTTACGACGAGGATGGTTACGTGCAATATTTTCGCTGGGGTGTGCAGCCGAATAACTCCTTGACCGTGCTGGCCGCACTCAATGAAGCCTACAACAAGCGCTATGCGGCCGAACGCAATGTATACCTGGAGACCATCATTTGGGATGAAATCTGCGATGGTGTGATCAGTCCCGCCACGATCACGGCGATCAAGGAAAAAGCGCAGGAAGATGGGGTCGAGTTACTGGCCGGAATCGCCGGCGTGCAATCGAATCAATATCCGCGCGGACGCGATATCGCGCTTCAATTCAAAGCGCACGGCGTGACCACCATGATGGGTGGCTTTCACGTCAGCGGCTATCCGGACTCCGTTAAATTCCTCAATGATTGTGGGATAACCACCGTCGTGGGTGAGGCCGAAAATCTCTGGGGCCATATCGTCGAAGATTTCCTGCGTGGGGAACTGCAGCCGCATTATTCCGTCAGCGAGGGAATCCGCGCTAAAACCGGCCGCGACGACATCATCGTCCCGATCATCACCGACGCGCAGTTGCCGACCCTCGACGATCGCTACCTGACGCGCTTTTTCAACCCCGGGATGACCACCTTGGACACCTCCCGCGGATGCCCGTTCACATGCTCCTATTGCAGTGTGAAAAACGTGATGGGGCGCACGATGCGATCGCGCGAACCTGAAGCGGTGGTCACCTGGGTGCGGGACGCCATCCGCAATCATGGGATCAGGTCTTTGTTTCTGGTCGATGATGACTTTTTCCGCAGTCCGCGATGGGAGGAAATCCTGAACGGCCTGATCGAGGTCAAGCGCGAGTACCCGCAACTTTCTTTCATGATGCAGGTTGATGTGGACGCCTCGTGTTATGCAAATGTTGCCGAGGGTGAAACCGAGGGGGCAAAGCATCGGCGCAGTCGGCGCTTTGTCGAACTGTGCGCGCGCGCCGGATGCTATCAGGCCTTCGTCGGCATCGAATCACTAAGCCCCGAGAATCTTAATTACGCCACCAAGTATCAAAATACCGATGACCGGCAGCATCGGATGACGGTCGAGCAGGCCACCGCCCGCGTGCTTGGAAAGTATCGGCGCGTGGTCGATAACTGGCATAAGTGGGGCATTTCGGTGCATGCCGGGTATATGCTCGGGTTTCCTTTCGATGGCGCCGATTGCGGAAGAATAGCGGCCAAGACGCTGAAGAAAATCGGTTTTGATATCGTTTCGTTTTTCATCATGACGCCACTGCCTGGAACTGAAGACCAGGTCCATCATGCGAAAGAGGGGAACATCTTCGATTGGGACTTCAACAATCTGGATTCCCAGCACGTCACGCTGAAGCATCCCAAGCTCGACAAGGAGTCGTGGATGCAGGCTTATCGCGATGCTTTCACCGGCTTTTATTCGATCGGCAAGGCTCTACGCACCATGTTCACCGTGGTCGGAGGGCACAATCTCGGCGCCGAAGCGCGGCGTTCCGTCCTGCGGCAGTATCTGTATTATTTCTTCAGTTACCGTCAGGGACGGCATCCGATGGTCGGCGGAATATGGCAGATTCGCCGGCGCGACGTTCGCCGTGCGGTCATCACCGATGATGAAGCGCGGCGCTACTACCTCGACGGCGGCCTGCGTTTCGACGCTATTTTACGGGGCGACGAGGACGGCTTCGCAGGCGCGCCAGCTTAGTCAACTGAGCTGATTTCCTCTTGAATTCGACTGAGACCGGCCCGTAGCTCGAAAGCTTCCGGCCGGTTTATTTTCAGCAAAGAAAAGGCGTCGCAGAATTCTGCGGCGCCTTTTTTATCGAGCCTGTGGTTGCTCTCTTGCGAGCAGTGTGTGGGACGTGAATCCCCAGTGACCTCACCTTTCCACGGCGGAAGTTTGAAATCGAGATGGTAAAGATTCAGTTGCACCTCTTCGATCACAGTTCTCCATATCGCATAAACTTTCGCTTATCTGCGGTTTATCGACTGGTTCTGCGATGGCACACAACCTGCTGTGTTGCTTCGGGTCTGACTGGTTCCCCGCTGCTGTAAGGCGGCGCGAGAGGCGAATTTTACGCTCGAACGGGACTCCTAATTCCGAATGGAATGAACTACTGATTTTGACTCAAAACCACAACCGGCATCTGCGCAATCGCGATATGGACGTGATGGGTGGGATGCCGAATCGAGGTTTATAGAAATGATTGAACGGAATGCTTCAAAGGCGGCTGAAGAAGGCTTTCAGACGGCGAACGACTATGCAGAAGCCGGCGCCGATGCCGCTCGCGAATATGCTGGGCGAGGCTACGATAGCGCTCGCGAGTATGCTGATCGCGGCCTCGACGTCGCGGCGGCGGTGAGCGAGAACATGCGCGAATTTGTGCGCCGCGAGCCGTGGTTGGCGGTGGCCGCAGCGTTTGCCGTGGGCTACACGTTGGCGCGCCTGATGCGCCGGATGGCGATCTGATGGCGGTGGTGTGAGGGAATGACGGAACGCGGCGAGGCCTCGCGAGTTGATGAGCTGTCCAACCGCTGGTTGCAATTTGTCGACGAAAACCCGCTTACCGCGCTTGCCGCAGTAGCGGGCGTTGGCTTTGTTTTGGGCGGAGGTCTCAGATCGCGGGTAGGTTTCGCGTTGCTGACCTTTGCCGGACGCAACCTGGCGCGGCGAGCCGCGATCAACCTCATGGCAGGAGCGATCTATAACTATGGCGGCCGGGGCAGAACGGGCGAATCTCGATCGAGAGCTTACAGCGGCGCAAGCGGATCTGCACGCAACCCTGAACGCAGTCGGGCGCAAGGTTGAGGCAGCGGAGCGGCGGCTGCAGCCGCGTCATCTGGTGGAGAACCATCCCGTTCTGAGTACCTGCGGAGCGGCTATGCTTGGTTTCAGCATGGGTGCGGGTTCTGACCGGCCCTTGTTTCGCGCGCTTGCCATCGGCGCGCTTGCCGGATGTATCCTGGCCGCCGCTTTCACCGATCGGGGCGGGAGCAGGGCAGATGATCATCGGCTGGATGGCATCGGCAAGGCAGGATCAAATGGATTTACCAGGTAAAAACGGTCATTCACAAACGGACGAGGTCACCGGCGCTCCGGCATCGAATCTGGAGTGGTCAGAACTGGTAAGCCGTGCAGTAGGCGATCTCTCGCGTATCATCAAAGCTGAAGTGCGCCTCCTTGAACTGGGTCTGGCCGGTGTCGTGCAAGCCGAGATGGCGCGCCTGATCACCGCGATGGTGCTTGGATCGCTTGCGATCTGCGCCGGAATCTGCCTGCTCGCGGCGCTGGTTCTGTTTCTCCATCAGTGGCTGATGTGGTGGGGATCGTTCGGCGTCACCGGCGGCATTGTGCTGCTTCTAGTCGCGACTCTGTGGGTCGTACTTCCCAGGTTCAATCCGCCCGCGGAATTCTAGCCGTTCCAGCGAAGCAGCTTTCGCGTCGCCAAAAAATTTCGCGGCGCCCCTTCGCGTACGATCATAATTCCGGTTCGTCTGTGCTAGAGTCTGCTCGTATACGTTGCAGCCTTTGGCCATGAAGATCAGCGAAGCACAAATAGATTCCCTGGCAAGCCATCTGGTGGAGGGACTGGTAAGCCGTGGCGTGATTAAACCCAAGGCGGACCTCAAGGAACTAGTCGCCTGCGTGACTGAATTGATGTCGGCGAACTTTGAAACTGAGGCCCAGCTCGACGAAGAGGCGGACCGGATGGCCGAAGATCAGACGCGCCTGAATCGGACTCTGGATGTCGATCGGCTGCGCTTCATGATCAAACAACGGCTGGCGGAAAAGAAGGGATTCACGCTGTGATGCGGTCGAATCCAGGCCCCAACCGATGAAGCTCAGCGAGGGCCGAATTTTATTTCTCGCTCGTGAATCGCTCGCCAAATTAAGAGATGAAGGTTTGGCCGAGATCGCCAACTTCGCAACCGCGCTCAGGCAGGCGCGGGAACTAATCGCCGACTACAATGAGCGTGGCGATGCGATCGATGCGGCCGTGCGCCGCAAAATCACCTCGATCAAACGCGGAGTGGTCGAAGGTAGTTCGGAGTGGAACATCCTTTATCGGCGTTACCGCGAAGAGGAACTGCGAAAAAAGGGTTCGACGCGCTAAAAAGATTTTGGCACTCAGCTATGGATCAGCACGAGTTTATGCAGTTGGCCGATCAATGTCTCGCTAGGGCGGCCGCATGGCTTGAGCAACTCGATCCCGACGAGGTGGACTACCTCACCGGTGACGGGGTGCTCACGATGGAATTCGGCGATTGATCGCGGTTCGTCCTAAGCCGTCAGAGCGCCACCAGCCAAATTTGGCTTGCAGCGTCGGCGGCTGGATTGCACTACACCTACGATGCCGCTTCGCGGCAATGGCTCGACGATAAGCACGGAGACCAGCTGTTTTCTCGATTGAATAAGCTGGTGGCAGATAAGTTGGGCCATCCGGTAGCCCAATAGCCCTCGCTCGAATCTAAATTCTCTAAGATTGATTTTCGGTCCGTTCGGAGCTAACAGAGGCGATTTATTCGTTTTTGTTTTGCTATCTACGATGTATCAGTGTGAATTTATTTCGATTGGCACTCAAATCGTCTGACTGCTAATTGACAAAACGCCAGACGTGGTTATTCTAAGCAGCGGGTAGCGGTTCCCGCTATTCCGACAATTCTTATTGTTCAAGTTCAAGGAGGTTGCGCATTCCTATGGATAAGATTAGACCGCTCGGCGATCGTATCCTGGTCAAGCGGATTAAAGAGGAAGAGAAAACCAAAGGCGGGATTATCATCCCCGATTCCGCCAAGGAAAAACCCCAGGAGGGCAAGGTCGTTGCGGTCGGCAAAGGCAAAAAGACCGAAGACGGCAAGGTGATCGCTCTCGACGTGAAAGCGGGGGACAAAGTGCTGTTCGGCAAATATTCGGGGAGCGAAGTCAAAATCGAGGGCGAAGAGCACCTGATCATGCGTGAGGACGATATTTTGGGAGTACTCGAGTAAGCGACCGGGGCCCTCGAATCAAATTATGAAAATATTTCAAATCCAGGAGAGGCAAATAAGCTATGCCTGCTAAAATGATTCGTTTTTCCCAGGAAGCGCGCGAGAAAATCCTGAAGGGAGTCAATGTTCTCGCCGATGCTGTCACTGTCACGCTGGGGCCCAAGGGCCGCAACGTCGTGCTCGAAAAGAGCTTCGGCGCGCCCAACGTGACCAAGGACGGAGTCACCGTCGCCAAGGAAGTCGAACTCGAAGATAAGTTTGAGAACATGGGCGCCCAGATGGTCAAGGAAGTTGCTTCCAAGACCTCTGACGTGGCTGGCGATGGCACCACCACGGCGACTGTGCTCGCCCGTTCGATTTTCACCGAGGGCATCAAAATGGTCGCCGCCGGCCACGATCCGATGTCGCTCAAGCGCGGTATCGATCGCGCGGTAGAAGCGGTGGTGGGAGAGCTGAAAGGCTTGTCCAAGCCGACCAAGGATCGCCGGGAGATTGCGCAGGTCGGAACTATTTCGGCC
>DAHVFB010000045.1 GCA_027317185.1 Deltaproteobacteria bacterium | reverse complement strand
AGCGCCGGGGTCGATTACGGTCGACAATGGAACGGAGTTCGTAAGCAAGGCCATGGAGGTTTGGGCGTACCAGCATGGCGTGCAGTTAGACTTCATCCGCCCAGGCCGTCCCGTTGAGAATAGCTACATCGAATCTTTCAACGGACGCTTGCGCGATGAGTTTTTGAATGGGAAGTGTTCTTCACCATCGCCGATGTGCGCGAAAAGCTCGAGCGGTGGCGTGAAGACTATAACCAGGTGCGGCCGCATAGCGCGTTGAACGACCAAAGCCCGCGGACCTTCGCTACCGCCTGGGCACGGAGCGCGGCCTCCGCAAGCACCCCTTGGCCAGCGAACCACACGCTGGCCGGCGTGGCGCGAAGTGCTGCGGCCGCCAATCCAGAACCCGGACAGCTTTTCGTCCGGCCCTCAGCAGACGCGAAGGGCGCGGCCGAAAAGCTGGTAGCGGAAAGCAGCTCGATCGGTGACAATCCGGGCGTTTTGCGAGAGGTTCTCAGTTGAGCTATCAGAGTTGCCAAACCGCCGGTAAATTCGGCCTTAACGCGATCACGCAGCCCGAAAACTCAACTTCCGGTTGGCTTGGTTTCGCGGGGCAGGTCAGATGGGAGCGTTCGCTCCTCTCAGTCTGCTTTTTCACCGGCATGCGCCGCGGAGAGGTCCTTGGACTGCGTTGGTCCGGTGTGTTCTTTGACCGGGATCGCATTCTGGTCAGACGGAGTCTGACGCGCCATGGAGAAAGCTCGCCCAAGAGCAAGACGAGTTTCCGTTACGTCCAGATGCTGCCTCGTATTCGCGAGGAATTGCTGAAGCAACGAGACCGGGTGAAATTGCGGAGCGAATTCGTTTTCCCGAATCGGACGTGGAAGGCATTGAACGTGAACTGGGTGACGAAGGCGCTGTGGCCACGGTTGGTCGAGAAGGCTGAAGTTCCGTATCGGCCGCTCATGCAAACGCGGCATACATACGCGACCCTCATGCTGCAGAAGGGAGCCCCAATCGACTGGCTTCAGAAGCAGATGGGCCATCGAAACCTCACCATGCTGATCCGTCACTACTGGCGCTGGATCAATCCGGGCGAGCTGAGCCAGGAGACGTTGGCCCGATTGGGAGCGGTCAAGAATTCGTCAAATCAACCCCACCCTGACCCCACCCGCTCCAATCAGGGCGTTTCGAGAGAGGCTTGACCACGATGCTCAATGCCAAAAAGTGCAGCAAACTGGCGGAGAGGGAGGGATTCGAACCCTCGGTACCGGTTACCCAGTACGCCAGATTAGCAATCTGTTAAACTCACCTTTTTGTGTCTGTATCCTCCCGTTGCAAATAGTTTCCTTATGTTTCAAATATGCGAGATTAACAGTCTGGCCGTTGGCGTTCCTCGATCTTAGGCTTGTTTCGTGAAGTTACGGAGCGTGTCACAGAGATTCCTACGGTTCTTGCAAATCTGTTAGCCCCGTGTTAGCCTGTGCAAAGATGACAGATACGGTTGTCGCGGCGAACAATGCGTAATTCTCTTTCAGCAGCAACGGTAGTAAGCGAACGCCTGGCTCCGGCTAGGGGTCGCAGGGTCATTTGGGATCGCAAGACACCCGGCTTTGGCCTGCGGGTGACCGTGACCGGGCACAAGACCTGGGTCGTGCTGTACCGGATGTCCGGCAAGCTGAGGTGGCTGACGCTCGGAACGTATCCGCCGGTGAGCCTTGCCGATGCGCGGAAGGCCGCGAAGGATGCATTGGCGGACGTTCACAAGGGTATCGATCCTGTGGCTGAAAAACAGTCAGCGCGTGCCGCTGATACCTTCGGCGCTCTGGCCGCTCGATATCTGAAGGAATGGGCTCGCGAGATGAAGAAGCCCGGGTCCGTCAGGGAGGACGAACGCAACATCGGCAAAGAGCTTCTTCCGATCTGGGGTACACGGAAGGCTAATGAGATACAGCGCCGTGACGTCATCGCGTTGGTGGATAGCATTGCTGCCCGCGGCGCCAAAATCCACGCGAATCGAGTGCTGGCATTAGTGTCGAAGATATTCAACTTCGGGTTCGATAAGGAGATCGTCGACATGAACCCGGCTCGTCTAGTGAAGAAGCCAGGCAAAGAGCATCAGCGCGATCGTGTGCTGCAGCCCGCGGAGATTCGCGCCATATGGGAATCGATCGATGCCGAGTCGGCAGATACCGCCGCGCTCTTCAAGTTGCTGTTGTTGACTGGTCAGCGGCCTGGGGAAGTACGCGACATGCCGTGGTCCGAAGTCGATCTGGAATCCGGGTGGTGGACGATCCCCAAAGAGCGGACAAAGAGCAAGGTCAAACAGCGATTACCGCTCGTTGGGATCGCGCTGGAGATACTACACGGACGCTCCTCTACGCGTGATTCCGAATATGTGTTTCCAGGCAGGTTCAAGGATGACTCTCTCGCCAGCCATCAAAAGCAGTTCGCACGGATCATCGAACGCTCGAAGGTGGACTTCCAGGCGCGTGACCTTCGTCGCACCTTAGCCACTAACCTTGCTGAGTTGGGTGTTGAGCGAATGACCATCAAGAAGATACTCAACCACTCCGAGGGCAAGGACGTGACCGCCATCTATGAGCGTCACTCCTACGACAAGGAGAAGCGCGAAGCACTCCTAAGATGGGAGCGACGCCTTAAAGAGATCGTCGGCGTGGTCGTCGACCGTCCCAAGGTCGTACCCCTTCGCTCCTAACCTTTGCTAAATCGCGTGTGACGGTGTGACAGTGTGACAAATCGCTTAAGTAGTTGATTTTATTGAGATATTGCTGTCACACGAAAATTTTGAGCTGTGTGAGAATCAATAGATCGGTGTGACAGAGGAGAAGAATGGCAATGAAAGTGAGTTTCGCGTTTTTCAAACCGGGCGTCAAAAGAGCCGAGTATGGATTGGATTTTGAGATGCCGGCCGTTCCGCAGCACGGCGACATCGTGATCGTACGTAGGCCCGATACCCCAAGTGGCACGATTCATCCCGAAGAAACCTTTGTAGTTCGCCGCTCCGAATGGCTACTGGGCTCGCCAATTCATAACTCGGCACCGGCGCAAGGCAGAACAATAGGAAGTGTCGATCTTTTGACCGTCGAGTGTGAATTCGTGGACCCGAAGGATCATTAGCGTCGAACGAAAGGAATGACCGCGACGGCTCGCGAATCAGCTTGGGCGATCTCATCTAAACCGAGGAAACCATCGTGACGATCGCCCCACGCGCCGCCGCGCGGATTCAACGCTTAACTCGCCGGATATTTTGATGGTCCGGCTAACATCCGGGAGTACGAAAATGAAAGCATCCGCAAAAGTCCGCCGAGGTTCCCTGAAACTAACCACCGAGTTCGGCTGGAAACGACGATATCTGATTGATCGTAGAGGGTCGAAAATCGAGGTTACGCTGGACCAGTTCGCTCCCTTGCGGGCATTACTCACTCGAAAGACCTGCGGTTGCCTCGCTGTAAATCACACTACAATCAACCACGAAGAGATGGGTCGAATCATCGCTGCCCTTGAGCAGCGTGCGATATAGCGCGCGACCCTGACGCCGCGTCGACGAATTTTTGCCAGACCTCGGAATCCGTCGGCGCGGCGACAAATCCATCGTCACCGGGGCAGCCACGAATCTCGCAGTGATCCAGTCTCTCACCTACGGCGAGTAGTAGTGTGCAATTTGGACAAGCGCGCGCGCCTGGTCGTGGACACCCACTTCTGCTCGGGCTCGCGGTTTTTCGCGGCCGAGTGTCGATACCCAAAGGTGCGACGCCACGCTTGAGTACGGGGTCCCAGGGAGATCGCCGGCGGGACTTCATGCTGGTTACGCGACGTCGTTGTCCCATCGCATGACACCAGGGCGGCGTTTCTTCAATGGCACCGACTCGGGTGTGAGTATTTGAGTGGTGCCATCCGCTCGAGGAACGCGACGCCACAGCCTCATCGGTAGGCGTGGTCCACCGGGAAAAATTGCAGTGGTACAACCGTTCGGACATTCGATTTCGTTGAAATCGAACTTACGTCGGCAGCGCGGGCAAAGCGCGAAGCCAGTCGCTGACGTGTCTAGAATTTGTTCCATCCCCTCCTCCACCGCTCCGTCATCTTAACGACGGACGCATCGTCCTCGCGCGCGATCTGCGCACCGTTGCCATAAAGCCGATTGGTGCTCGTAGAAGGTCCATCGAATCCCACCCGAGGCTGACGCGGTGCCGGCGTGAATTCGATTCGGCCGGGCACTTGCCCTTGTTGCACCGCACCCAAGGCGGCCTGAGCGAGCGCGACCACGACGTCTATCTTGTGTGACTGTTTCTCTTTCGCGATACGCCAGCCGCGCGTCGTTTCGAGCGCGACGGCCCGACTGATAGCGAGGCGCAAATCAGCGTCCGGGTAGATGGATAAATTGCGACCTTTGATCACCTCGTAGAGGTTTGTCGACGCCTCGGTGAGGTTGCCAACGGTTTGCGGGAACTCCACCATAGGCAGGCCCACACCAGTAAGGCGTTGCGCAACGGAAACAAGCTGGTATGGGTCGTATCTGATTTCGCGCACCCAGAACCGGCGCTGCAGCTCGAACAAAGTCTTTTCGATGGCCTGCTCGAAATCGAGCGGGTCTGTCGGCGAGGGCTGAAAGATCCGATGCCACGCGAGTCTTACTTTTCCGCCAGCGAAGGTAGCCGCCACTATCGCGGTGCTGTCACGCTTTACCGAGGCGTCCACACCTACCCAGACGGACAAGCCCGGATTCGCCAGCTCGGGTGTTAGCATGGGATCGACGCAGCCGTCATACCATTCCATGTCGACGAAGCTGCTCTCGTTAGTGACGAACCGATTCTCGATCTGGCGAAGAAACGCATTCGGCCGGAGCTGAGTGCGCATCTGCTCGATCCACTCCGGAGTCTGCCAAGGCGCTACCGGCTTGTGATGCCAGGCCGCGAGCAAGCCTGGTGCGCGGTGTAGCGATGGCGCGATCTCATCTCCTTCCATCGCGCGTTTGTACAGTGTCTCGAGGAGCTTGGATTCACCTTCGAAGCCGGCATAAGTAACTGTTAGCCGCGCGGCGACTTTGCGAGTAGGTGGTGGAACCATTTCGTCCCACATGCGATAGGCGCGCTCGCTCGTATATGCCCACAACTCATCAAACACCGTAAAAGTCGGGTTGGCGCCCGCGGCGCCGGCGTAATCGCTCGCTATGGCCGTGATGGTAGCGCCAGTTGAGGAGAACTCGATCCTGTTGGCAGTGACTTTGGCCGAATCTCGAAGCATAGGGCTCGCTTCAATGATGCGGCAGATAGCTTGGAAGACGCGTCCTTGCGCCTGATCGAAGTCGTTAGCTGCGCAATAGCCCTCGGCAAAAGGCCCGCCTAAAGCGACGATGACGTAGAGCATCGCCATCGCGGCAGTGGCCGTCTTTCCCGATTTCTTGATAGCCGCATACACGAGTTCGGGATACGGCAACCGACCATCGGCAGTTGGTGTTAGTGCTTCGCGAAGGAAAGTGATCTGCGCAGGATACAGTTCGAAGGGTTTACTGGTTTCCGGATCGATCAGGACCCTCGCGATGAACGCGATCGGATCGCGTCGCAACTTAGCCAGATTCGCCATCGTCACCCTCGGCGAATGCGCCAGCCAGGTCCACCGGTTTCTCGTTTCTGATCTTGTTGAGCGCCGTCGGCGTCAGCCCGAGTTCGCGTCCGAGTTTTAGTTGCTGCCCCACCAGCCGCTGGAAGGTATCGACACTGGAACGCAGCTCTCCGTCTTCATTCAGCAAACCGCCTTCGCGAAGCGTTTCGTAGCCGTCGAGTGCCAGAAGACTAATACGGCCGAACGAATTCAGAAGCGGTGCGAACTTGGGATCGTCCAGGTGTGGCGCGACGGCCAATAACTGCCGGCGGAAACGGCGCAGCCGCTGATCGCGTTTCCGTGAAAGTGAATAACGCGAAATGGGATGCCGGGTGGACGGGGGCGCAGCGAGGGTCACCCCGTCCGTCGAGGTCGGAGGTACCTCGCCGCCCGGCAAACTTTCGTTCAATTTATGTCGCATAGTCAAATTGTAGACAGCCGGGAAGGTGTAGGTAGGAAACTACTACCTACACCCATAACCGCGAGTGCGAGGCACGGCCCCGGCTAGAGTAATCAACCTTCATGTGCAAAGCGCACCAATATCCGGCGCGACGACTGCGCCACAACGGAATTCGGATCGCAGCGTTGTTCAACGGCAGCCAGGAGACAGCGAGCCGCCGCTGCGAGCCGAGCGTCGCCATCCATGTGGTCATCGACGTCATCACGAGCGTCGAGATGGTTCCGCGCGCGGCTTATCAAGTCTTCGGTATCTATAGATTCGGCAGTATCCGTCGCCGCGATCCGCCGCAGGGCGTTTGGGAACGTGTGCAGCGCGTCGCGCCGGGCAGCGCGCATGTCCGCATCCTCATCGCCCGCCGCAGCATGGGCGCTCGCCCTAATAGATGCGGCGGCTTCGAACTCTTGATCTGTAACGCCCATCATTCGCGCAATCTTTGCTTCTATTTCGCTCACCATCGGTGCTCCTCGTGACTGAGTAATTGACTGTGGTGCCCTAGACTCGGAAATCGGAACTGGCTGGCCCATGCCAATCATGAGATGGCTGGGGCGTGGTGTATTTCTTGACCGCCGCATCATCGAAGCACCTCCGGTGCTGTTATAGGAGGCAGGGTCGACAAGTAGTGGCGCCAGCCCTCATCGGAATAGGCGGCCGTTCTGAGGCTTTCGCGCAATTCCGCCCGGCTCAACTCACGGCCGTCTACCTTGGCACCAAACCATGTGATGCTTGAGATTTGAGACGGATCAACCCGCGAGAGAAGTGCATCAGTTTCAGCGGAAAGCCAACCAGCGGCAGATGCGCGCGCGTATACGGACTCGTGCACCGCGGCCTGGCGCGCTTCGCTCGGACGTTTGAGCTTGAGTTGGCGCACCTTCTGTTCGAATTCAGCCGTGACCGCCGGCAACTTGGCATAGTCGAAAATGCTAAGGAGCTGGGCGCACCGATTGCCATATTCTTCAACATGACTCGAAACTTCGTCGGGCGAGAGCCCGTTTCGCTTCGGGATGAGTGTCGCCATCTCGATCACATATCCGCGCGGGTCGGGAATCGCATTGGTGGTCTCAGCCAATTTTTCGATTGATTTCATTGTTCTCCTCAGAATTCGAGCCTCTCTTTGCGGATGCGCAGGGCTTCGATCCTCTTCAGAAGCTGCTCATCGTGTTTGCTGAGAATTGCTAAGATACGAGCCTCGAGATCCGGATCGTCGGCCTCGCCCTTGATGATGATGGTCGGCGAAGAGTGAATGACGATGTTGCCCGGGTTCGGTCCCGCGAAAGCTGATCTTGCCGTGGCCGGTGCTATCGTCGGAATGGGCCCAGCGAATGCGGGTCGGACAGCCGGCGCCATCGTGGGTACGACCATCGCTACCGCAGCCGCGGCCGCGCGTACCGCATTGATGACCGGCTTGGGTCTGAGCGAACGGCTTATCTCGCGGCCGAGGTCGAGATCGTGCAGCGGACCTTCAGGGATCGGACTATGGCCGACGAAAAAGCGGCCGATACTACCGGCCATCTCCATGACCGCGCTTTTGATGCGAGGCCATGCCGATCGGATCATCCCGGGCAGTTTGATGAACGGATCAACGAGCGCGTGAAAAACGTAACTCCCGACCTCTCCGAAGAATACAAGCGAACTTTTCAGGAAGTCCTTTACCGCCTGCCAATGGTTGATCATGTAGCCGATAGCTACCCCGACGCCGACCAGGGCGATGATCAACAGACCGATCGGATTCGCATCGAGTGCGACGTTCAATAGCCATTGTGCCGCTGTCCAGAGCTTCGTGAGGGCGCTCATAAGGCTGATCGCGCGTGAGAATGCGAGTAGTGTCGGCAGGAAGCCTACAAACCCCATGAGAGCTGCGCCGGCGAGCGCGAGACCACCGCCGAGCAGAAGCACCGCGGAAGTGATCATCGCCGCGACCGCAGCCATCTTGACCCAGCCCTGATGCGCCTTGGCGAAATCGATGGCAGCTTTCGCGACTGGCTTCAGCGCTTGGGCGAGCCCGACCATGACGGGCAGGATCGCGTACCCAAGTTGAATCAGGACCTGCCGCATGTTCTCCGAGAAAACCTTGAACTGCTCTTGCGGAGACTTGAGCATCTCATCGCTGAATCGTTTCGCTGCACCTGCGACATCAGCACCATCGAGCGCCGTGCGCATCGAATTGAACTCGTCCTTGTCGATGAGCAGCGCACGTAGCCCGCGTTCGCCGAAGGTCTTCTGGATCTCCTGAAGCACTGGGACAGGGATCGCCTTCATTGAGCCGTATAATTGGGTGAAGTGCTGCCTGACGTTCGTCAGCGATCGCGCGAGATCGACACCACCTTGTGCATTACGCGAAAGCGGAATCCCCAGCTTTTCCTGCATCTGCAGGACGCCATGCAAAGACTCTTCGAGCGCTTCACCGGCAACGGAACCAGTCAGTCCGTGTCGCGTGAAGTCCGCCAGCGTCGCGACCAGGTCCTTGAAACCCATGCCGGCGGACAGCGCCGTCGGAGTTGCAAGCTCGAGCTGTGATCGAAGCTCTTCTACATTTTTGTAATCGAACTTCGCCGTGGCATAAGCCATCACGTCGCCAAGCTGCTGGATGTTTTGCGCAGCGGTCTTGGACGGATCCTTGAAGTTGATAAACGCGAGATTGAGTGTTCGTTGAGTCGCTTCGAGATCGCCTCCCATACCCTGAGCGACGCGAGAAGCGACATTCATAGCTTGTATGGAATCGGCCATCGACAAGCCAGCCGAGGTGCCCAGGTAGACCTGCTTCAGAAGACCTTCCTGCGCAATACCCAGTGTGGTCGATGTACTGGCCGTGGCTTTTTGCGCGGCGGCGAGCTCTTTCATCCCGGCGACGCCCGGGTCGAGCGTGTTGCGCAAGCGATGAAGCTGATCCTCCACTTCCATCGCGGGGCCCACGATCGACTTGAGACCGTATGCGATACCACCGCCGGCGCCCAGCATAAGGCCGCCGGTTATTGCGAGGTTGCCTGCGGCCTCACGGAAGGCGCCGGCCTCTTTATGTACCGCGTTGATCTGGTTGGCGACCTTGCGGAGTTCCCCCGACGCCTGGTTGACGGCGCGGATGACAATCGACATGACGAGGTTGTTTGCCACCGCGTTACTCGATTGCAGTCCGTCGCATCTGTTGTTCGAATTTTCTGAGCGCCGTGAGCGCGGCGTCGAAGGCCCTGGCTTGCTCACCGCTCCTCATCGAATCAGCCAGCTTGCGGAACGTTCGTACGACCAAGGCATGTTCGGCTTCGGGTAAGCCCATGCCTTCGATGCGACGCACCGTCGCGACGATCTCGGTAATTGAACTACTGAGGATTTGAAGCCCGGCGACGTAATCGCCCACGGCTGCAGTCAGAGAATCACTACCCCACCTCATCGCACACCTTCTCTAGCTCAACATCTCCTCGAAAGAGCGTGCCTCGCAACCCAACTCCCAGTTGTAGGTTCGACACTCACTAACCTTAAACTGCAGTGATCGTCATTCCCGCCGGATGAGCGACTTGGCGGTCGAGGCGGATGACGTTAGTCACTGGCCGCTGCCGTCAGAGTTGGCCTGGCTCCCAGCGCATTGTATTTCCCAAAATAGACGTGCCAGGCGCTGATAATTGTGGGATAGTCCGACGAATGTCGTCTTGAGAGGGACCGACTGTCACTATGATTCTTGAACAATTGGTAATCGCGCAGAGTTGGCCCGATTGGTTTTGGCAAAACGCAGCGACCTTGCTTTTGGCGGCGCTCGCGATGTGGGCTGGCTGTATCGCTTTCCGCACCTTGAACGCAGTCAGAGCCCAAGTGGACATAGCCAATAGAGGACTCACCAAACTTGAAAGAGCTTGGATCATGGTCGTTCCTCATGCGGTTCGAGTCGAACCACAGGCAGGAACTGCCCTAACGCAACGTTCGATCACTTTTTCGTGGACTATTAGGAACGTGGGCCGGAGCCCTGCTTGGATCACTGGAGGGAAAGCTCGAGACGAAAAGACTGCACAAAGCAACCTCGTTCCGCTTCCCAATTACGGTGAGGTCGGGCAGTATTCACCCACCCCAATTCCACCAGATGAAAAAGGCCGAGCCGAGTCTATCAGGCGCACCTTTACGGCCGCGTACAATCGCTACACGTGAGTATATCTTCTGTCTGATCGGAATCGGTGATATCCACGATCCGGAGACTGATTACGCATCGGCGAGTTGCCGTCGATCGATTAGAATGATCTCATTCCCACGACGAAGTCTCACTTCGCTGTAGCTGGGGTCGTTTACACTCAAGTAGTTTCCGGCGACGAGCAGCAGGTCTCCGGGCTGTAATAGATCACGCAGGCGCCTCCATTCAGCATCACCCCACTTGAAGAGTTCGGTGCGCTGCTCATGCAGCGCCTTGAGCAAGGCGACCTGATCGTCCAGCGATGGCTGCTGAGGACCCGCGCCGCACCGCCAGCAGCATCGCGGCTCACCAGTTGGACTTGGCACCTCGTTCGTCACCGCCAGGTGCTCCTCGGGCGTTTCCGTGGTTCGCTGCTTCCGGAATTCAGATAGGGGAGGAATTTTGGTTTTCATCGTCGGCCTCGAAGATCGCTGAGGTGATGCGGTATACGCGCGTAGTCTTATTACCAAGCGCAGGGATGCGTTCGGAGCGTGAAGGCTTCCCGTCGGGAGACGCCACAATTATGTCCCGTCGTACCAGTTCTCTCGTCAAAGATGGTACGTCAAACCCGTTACAAACCTCAGTGCGAAACACTTGCGGTAGAATGAAATACTCCCAACCGCCATCGCTCGCTCGACGTTTGAAGCCCGCCCTATTGATCGTCTTCTGCCCATCCTCATCCCAAGACGAAAATCGACTGTCACCATGAGCCTCCAGAAACTTCCGAACCTGCCTTATCCCGGATTCGATTTCGAGAGGCCCTGTTCCACCACGCATGGATAGCCAGGCTCGGAAGCATTTTCCGACGGCCTCAGAAGCGGCCCCTTCCTCCCAGCCGGTGATCCCCATCTGAGTTGCAAGCTCGCCGGCCGCGGCGATGAGCGCAAACCTGCCGGCGGCCCTTTGTACTTGACCGTCGCAGCCCGCGATTTTAAGCTCGGACATGAACTGGTTGCAGATGGTTTCCACCCAATCTGCGCAACCACCCGGATCATCAGTCAGTTCTCGAAGATAGGTTCGAATCGGAGTCCCGTAATAGGTGGCTGCGGCCTCATTAATCTGTCGCGCGAAGACGTCACCGTCCTTTGCGCCATGGATATCCTCGAAAAGACCAAAACGAGATCCAGCATCCGCGGGAATGTCGAGGACGCGAACGGCCTGACCTGCCATAGCACGACCGAAACCGGCCTCAGTAATCTTAGTCGCGAGGGGTACCTCACCGGTACTCAGAAAGAGGAGTCGCCATGACAATGGTACCCGTCCGGAACCATCGCGCCGGGCGCGCGCCTTCCCCTGCCCATTGGCGAAGAGATAGGCAGCCTCCGCGACGGCTCGCGAATCAGCTTGGGCGATCTCATCTAAACCGAGGAAACCATCGTTGTGTATCGCCGCAACTCCTTCCAGCCCGTTGACCGTCGCCCGCCAAGCTCGCTTGAAACCAAACCGGCCTCCTCCCCATACGGAACCGGCAGCGTTCAACGCCGTTGTCTTACCAGTAGAAGAATGTCCGACTAGATTGGCGCCGCCGGATTCTTCGCTGAGAAGGTCTAGCAGCGGAGGCGCAAACGCCATTGATACCGCGAACGTAAGTCGCGAATTCCGAATGCAAAGCGCTCCTACATTCTCCCGCCATTGATCTAGGGTGCCAGCAATCTTGAACGCATGCTCGATAGGCTGAGGCGACTGAAAAATCATCAACTCCCCAGAAGGGGAATCACCGAACACTTGGTCCGGCAAGACGAACCGCCCATTGTGCCAACCCAGTCGACTAACCGCGATTGCGCGAGCAGCCGGTGAGCAGGCTGATATATATCTCGTCAGTGCCGCACGAGCCTCAGCGCTCTGTTCGATTCGGAGCCCGAGATCGAGGAGCCGCTCTCTGTATGCGGTGCCGTCTCCGGCGAGCATGGACATAGGCAGTGGGTAGTCATGCTCGGTGCGGTCCATGTCACGAAACCGCAGCAATCGCCCCCACTCATTACCAGATTCACTTCTGGTCAATGCGACCACACGAAGCGGATCGCATATACGTATCCACTCTGGTATCCCACCTCGGTACTTCACAAACTCGAGACTATCTACTCCGCCCGGAGCCCCTTCTTGAATCCTGAACCCCAGCGGCAAACCCACCGGCGTTCGAGCCGGTGCGGTGCCATTTTGTTGTGACATCACGACGCTGCATCCATGGCGGCTAGGCGGCGAATCTCGTTCTCACCGTTGTACGCGGCTGACGCTTCCTCATTGACGACGCGCCCGAGGCAATCAAGAACGACGCGGCGGGTTTCACCCCGCAGGCCCTCAAGGCATCGGCGGACCGAAAGCAATCTGTGCGCGGCGGTGAGCAGCCCTAGCTCGAGTTGCCGGAGAGTTGATTTGGGCAGGCCTTCCGCTTGCCATTGCGCTGTAGTTCGAAGTACACGGCGAATCGGCTGTGAATCGTCTTCGAGGCCCTGGCATATTCTTTCCGGGAGCGTCAGGGCACGCGGCGGTCGCGGCTCACAAATTTGGCACCCGACGTAATCGCGATCACATCGATACTCCGCGCGACAATAAAAACAACGCCGCCTATCTGCAGCTATACAGCCGGAGCAATAGGTCTGATGATTTCGAATTTCAGCTCTGCAAACCCAGCACTCACCATCAACAGGGTCATTGACAATTTGTATATCGGCACGTACCTTATCCACGCCATCCACCACATCATCAGTTGAGAAAGCCGCACGGTTGCCGCCGAGCGGTTTTCACGTTTCATGGCCATTAGTCCTTCGCCGACGCCGCTAAAGGTACCGTCACTGACGCACCCCTATACGCAATCGCGCGCGGCTGGTCGCTGATCCATTTGAGTACCTCGCTCTCGAGCCAACCAACGCGTCGACCGCCGAGCGAGATCGGCGGGGGAAATTCCCTGTTCCGCACCTTCCGCCAAATTGTGGTCCGGGACCACGGAACCTTCGCTTGAACGCCGGCCAGGTCTAAAATCCTTTCGCTCATACGACCTCCTGAGTCTTTGTCACGTTTCAACTCAATTAGAACAGAAAAAGCGTGCCATACGGTTGAATGCTCAAAACTGTCTGATTTATGCTGCACGCGAACGACTATGTGCGATCGAATAATGGAACACGAATGAAGCGCGGCCGCCCACGGGTCATCAGCGCGAAAGAGATGCGCAGGTTCCGAAACGCAGGGCCGACGAGACCACCAGGCCCGACATACCGGCGCGCGATGCAAAACTATTACTACTGCCGTCGCGCGCTACGCATTCTGTGTTACGGGTCAGTAGAAGTATCGCGCACGATGATCACTCGGGAAGCTGAAACGCGGTGGCCGTGGTTGTTTGATGTGACGGTGAGCGCGAAGGGAGACCGGCGGGGGTTCTATCAACGCGCCCAGCGTAGGCGGCGGACGGTGCTGACCGCGCTCGGGCGCTGCCATCCTGTTGCTGTGCCAGTATTCGCTGATCGTTTGTGCGAACTTGCACCCGGGACCGCGAAAGGCGCTTCGCTGGTTCGCCACTGGCGGAAGCAGTTCGACGCGATTGTGAGTGACCCGAATGCGGACATTGAAGGCGTGGCCAAACGCGTAGTGCGACGAGAGATGCAGCCGCTGTCACACGGAAATCGGCGCGGTGTGACAAGCGTGTGACATATCTTGGAGGGTGGAAGATAAAGAAAAGCCTTATATTTATTATGTAATAAGTGATCCTCTATCTATCTGTCACATGTCACACCTGTCACACCGCTTTTTAGTTCCGCGCGGATTTTCTACATTCAAACCCAAGCCACAGACTGGCGGCACCCAGCAACGCCACGGAAGCCAGCGGCCCGATACGCATCACTTCGCGCTCCTTCTGATGACGAGCAAGCGCGCAAGCTTAGAGCGGTTTTTGACCTACAACTTTCGTCATTTGTTAGCCCGGCGCTAGCCCGATACCGAAATAACGGCACTCTAATGGCGGACTGCAAACAGAGTCGGCTCGCAAAGCCATTGGGCCACAATGACTTTGGCGGAGAGGGAGGGATTCGAACCCTCGGTACCGGTTACCCAGTACGCCAGATTAGCAATCTGGTGCCTTCGACCACTCGGCCACCTCTCCGCGCAATGAAATCGAGTATTTATGCGGTATTCGCCTTCGGAGCAACCTCCAAAGTGTCCAAGATTTTTGGAGCCTGTCGGCAGACTCTTCGCCAGCCTGTCCACCGAAGCGGTCGCGACGTTCTTGAACCAATACGAATAGAATTTCAGCGTGACTGCCGGACTGGAGTGTCCAAGCAGACTCTGAAATTCGGTCACCGGTGCTCCCGCCATGATCATCTTGGGCGGAAAAAAGCGCGGACGGACCGGACCGTCATCCTGCTTCACGCAAGCCCACGAATTGTGGTTCGCCGCTCGCTCTCTCCCCTGGTCTGAGCGGCTGAACGCCGTCTCCGCGCTGCTCCTTTGTCGCCTCATCCTTGAGTTCAGTTGCCCCCCATGAAGGCATGCTCGGCGTCCGCGGCGGGGTTTCCAGTTGAAGTTTACGCCGAACCGCCAGCTTGAAGATTGCCGCGGCCGTGGTCAACACAGCGTTCACGCTTTTGGCGCTCAATTTTGCGCGAAGTTCGCGCAGCTTTTCGATCAGCACGACGCTTATAAATATGATCCGCTTTCACAGGGACATTACGGCCGGTAAAACAGCCCGCTAACGTACCTTCACAGGGTTCCAGTTTCGCCTTACACCGATCGGATCAGATCATCTGCACCGCTCCCTCGGCGCCCCGATTGCCGCGACCCGTCTGTTCGTGGCAATAGAACATATCCAAAGCGAGACGCCGAGCAGCCTTCGAGAGCGATGAACGCATCAGACGAACCGATAATTGAGCCCAAGCGCCGCATCCAGTTCGCATTCACCGACGAGCAGGAGCAGTTCCGCTCGGCAATTCGGCGATTTCTCAACGATAAATCTCCAACGACTGAAGTTCGCCGCCTGATGGCCACTGCCGAGGGCTACGATCCCGCGGTATGGCGCCAGTTGAGCGAGGACCTGGCGCTGCCCGGCATCCATATACCGGAGCAATATGGTGGCGCCGGGTTTGGCATGGTCGAGCTTTGCATCGTGACCGAAGAGTTCGGTCGCGCGCTGCTTTGCGCGCCCTATTTCTCGACGGCGGTGCTCGCTGCAAACGCCATTCTGAATTCCTGCACCGAAGCCCAGAAAGCGGCCTTGCTGCCGGACATCGCTATGGGCACGCGGCGGGCTGCGCTGGCGATCACCGAACCCGACGGTAATTGGGATCCGGCGGGTATCGAGGTCGTGGCCACCCGTGATGCGGACGGCTATCTTCTCGACGGAGTCAAAAGTTACGTGGTGGACGGCCACACGGCGGACCTGCTGATCGTCGCCGCACGCACGCCTGAGACGATCAGCCTTGAGGGGTTGGCGCTATTCACTCTCGATGCGCATGCCAGCGGCGTGGAACGGCGCCTGCTCGAAGCGATGGATCCGACGCGCAAGATCGCGCGCATCGAATTTCGTCGCGCGCATGCGAAGCTGCTCGGCAACCTCGACGGTGGCGCAAAGCCCATCGTGCGCACTCTCGATCAGGCGGCGATCGCGCTCGCCAATGAAATGGTGGGCGGCGCGCAGGCGCTGTTCGACGCGGCGGTAAATTATGCGCAATTGCGGGTGCAGTTCGGACGCACGATAGGCTCGTTTCAGGCGATCAAACATCGGCTCGCCGATATGCTGCTGGACGTGGAACTGGCCAAATCGGCGGCCTATTATGCAGCGCAAGCCGCCGCGGCGGACGATCCCGAATGGCCCGCGCTCGCCAGTCTGGCCAAGGCTGCCGCGTCGGAAACCTACCTGCAGACCGCTATCCAATGTATTCAGATTCATGGCGGCATCGGCTTCACCTGGGATAACGACACGCATCTGTGGTTCAAGCGGGCCAAAAGCTCGGAGGTGTTCCTCGGGCAGCCGGTTTATCACCGGGAACTCTTGATGCAGCGTTGGGGAGTTTGAGCGATGAGTAAAGTAAACGAAGCCGACATTCGGGCCGAAGTACGCGAGTGGATTGCGGCCAACTGGAATCCGGATATGTCGCTGGTGGAATGGCGCGGCAAGCTCGCCGATTCCGGATGGGGGATGCCGCAATGGCCCCAGCAATGGTACGGCCGAGGGCTACCGTTGGCGCTGGCGCGCGCGGTGGAAGAGGAATTAAGCAATGTCGGCGCGGTGAGCGTGGCCAAATCCGGAGTGCGGCTACTGGCGGCGGCGACGCTGCTCGAGCACGGATCGGACCTGCAGAAGAAGAAGTTCCTGCGCCGCATTCTCACGGGCGAGGACACCTGGTGCCAGTTTTTCAGTGAGCCGGGCAGCGGCTCCGACCTCGCCGGCGCCACCACCCGCGCGGATTTGAACGGCGACTACTGGATCATCAACGGACAGAAGGTATGGACGACGAGCGCACATCATGCCGACCACGGCCTGTTGCTCGCCCGCACCGATTGGGACGCGCCGAAACACGAGGGCATGACGTTTTTCGTGATCGACGTGAAGCAGCCGGGCGTCGATGTGCAGCCGCTCAAACAGATGAACGGCCACGCGTCGTTTAATCAGGTGTTTTTCACCGACGCGAAGGTTCCGGCCGAGAACCGGGTCGGGGATGTCGGCGAGGGCTGGAAGGTGGCGATGACGACGCTCGCGCACGAGCGCCGCGGCGCCGATGGGCTGCCGCCGCCGTCAAAGCGCGGGACGCGGGTCGGCCGGATTCACGCCGAAGAGCGCGCCGAAACCGAAAAGGCGAATCAGCCCTACAAATGGTATCCGCAGCGCGCCGGGCGCGTGGATCTCGTCATCGATCGCGCGAAGGAAACCGGTGCGAATAGGGATACTAATGTGCGCCAGGAGATCGCCAGGCTGATGATCATGGCCAAGTCGGCCGAATGGACCGCGCGCCGCGCACGCGCTGCCCAGCAACAAGGACGCCCGCAAGGGCCGGAAGGCTCGCTCGGCAAGCTGGCCGCCAGCAATGTCGCGCGGGCCGCCGCCCGTGTCCATACTTTGATCACCGGAACGGAAGCGATGCTGACTGGAGGCGCAAGTCCGCGTGACGGAATCATTGCCGAGATTCTGGTTTCGGTGCCAGCCGTTTCGATCGCCGGAGGCACCGACGAGATTCAGCGCAATATCATCGCCGAGCGGGTGCTGGAATTGCCGAAAGAACCGCGGTTCGACACCGGCCCGTTCCGCAACGTGCGCAAGAACTAGCCCACGATGAGCCCGCGGCAACGAATCAACTTGCCCGGCGTTGTGGCTCCGGCGCTTGCACCGGAAAACAAGGGATAGATTTTAGTCAACTCGGCCGTCAGCTATTTAACTGACTATCCCGAATGGCGGAAGTTTCAACTACTTCATGCAAATCTTCTGCTCCGCCTTCCGCGAGGATATTCATAGCCCGTTGGGACGCATCAGGACTCTGAATGCGTACGGAAACTATCGTCCGGCGCGCCCGCGCGTCGACCGCCTGTTGCTTAGTCTTGTGGTCCGGAATCCGCATTCCGAGGAGTGCTCCACAGGCCACTCCGGCGGCGCCACCCGCTACCCCATAGACTAAGGCGGCAGCCATCGGGCTGCTGAACGTAAGTCCGAGACTGGGAACAGCGTAGCTTGCCAACCCGATCAAACCGCCGACAGCCCCCAATATAAAGCCGCCCGTTACGCCTCCGATGATTACACTCTTCAACTTATTTGAAAGGCGACGAGGTTTTTCGTCGGCAGGATCGCTACCAGCCTTATGATCTGATGCGATTTTCGGTTCGTGGATTAATTCATCATCAGGCGAGATCGCCGATAAATCCTGCGGTGGAAAACCCGCGGCTTGCAATAATTCAATCACGTGTCGAGCCTGCCCGGGCGTCCTGACTGAACCAAGCGCGAGCGTCGCAATTCTATCGTTCGCTTGCATAGCCGCCATTTTAATCTCACCTTCTTTGCTTAAAAGCTCTCACATGGCGACCGTACAGGTGTCGCCTACCTCAGACAGTGCAGAAGTAAAAAGGTGGGATCGCGAAGATCCCACCTTCAAGATTTTCTGCTTCGTTACGCAACGCGAGCGGCTGTCGTCTGATCTTTTGAGACTGAGGCTTCACCGGTATAGGAGATATCCTCCGCACCACCGTCCTCAAAGATCTTTTTCGCGCGATCGCGCTCGGCGCTGTCCTCGGTATGGACAGAGATCAGAATGTTCCCGTTTTTTACTTTTCCTTCGTAACGCTTCGCCTCGTACTCAGGAATACCCATGCCGATGAGCGCCCCGGTAAGGCCTCCGACTGCTGCGCCGCCAGCGACACCCGCCATAGCGGCCATAATCGGACCCGCCGCGATGAAGGGGCCGAGGCCTGGAATCGCCAGTGCTCCGATACCCACCATCCAGCCCAAAGCGCCGCCCAGAATCGCGCCGCCGGTCGCCCCGGTCGCCGCGCCCTCGGGTCCCTTGGTGTGCTGTTCGTGAGCGAAGTCCCTGGTTCCCTGCTTGTCAGGAAAGAGCACCGAAACGTCGTTCGCGGAAAACCCAGCCGCCTTTAAATTGTCAGCTATAGTGATCGCCTGGGACTGATTTTTCGCAATACCGAAGACTGCTTTAACCATATGATCTCCTATCGTTCCTATTTAACCTGAAGTTGATTGTCGACGTTGCCCGCGCCAGCGATTGACTGAGCTTTGCTCGCGATAGCGATTCTTTCCGCCTCGGTGTTGACCGGACCGCGCAACGTAACTTCTCCGTTCGCACTGATAATTTTCACGTTATGCGCGAGCATCGAAAGTGAGTCGTCTTTGACCACTGCGCGGCGTATTTTGCGCGTCAGATCCACGTCGCTTGCAGCGCTGGACTGTTGATCCGCGGTCATCGCTCCGGGGGCGCGATCGCGGACGTTCACTGCCGTGTCGTTCGGCGCCACAGGTGTCGAATTCTGCGCCATAGCGGCAGTCCCGACTCCCATCAATGCCGAACATAGCACTAGTCTTAATGCTATCTTTTTCAATGGCAAGTACCTCCTGTTTGCGGAAATAATAAAAAAACATAAAGTTCCAATCGAGTACCGGGCCATGGGTACCGCTACGGGAAACTCAAGTTCGAGACTCGATCGACTGTCTCGGTGCCTTTAATCTAACACGCGCAAAGTGATTTAGTACGCAGTGATCTCGAATAGCGGTTATCTTGAGCACGAAGACGGCCGAATAACACTGGGTCCTATTTGTCGCATGGATAACATCTCGTTTTTTTGGACCTGCGATAGGAGTAAAGTGTTTTCTTCCTGCCAGGTGCTCCTATGAACAATCTGAAGACTCTCCGCGAGGCCGATTTCCGAAAAAACTCGGGCGGCTCAAAATCCTTTCCTGGCTGAGTCCGGTCGAGCTAATAATACTGGGTGCTTCGCGTCGTATTACGATTTTGCAGAGTTGAGTACGCGCAACTCCGGTTTCCGATCATTTCCACAATCGACGGTCTCGGTACTGCATATAACCATTTCAAGCCGATGCCGCGTAGCTTAAATGTTTCCCATGTTGATACAGTTAGAGAGTCGGATCGACATAGGAATCGAGTCCGATTTTGATCCAGCCCCACAGTGGCCATTCGCTCGCCTTCGACCACGTCCGCTAGACCAACGCAAAGTGTCGGGACCGAAGGCTTGCGAAAGAGGTTTGTATGCTTCCCATTTCATTAGGAACAATTGTTGTGATCGTGGTCGTACTATGGCTTCTCGGCGTGGTCTGAGTATCCGCGAGCGCTGGGTTAATAAGGAATTTCATGAAAAGGGCAATATTTGGTATAGCCGATAGCGAAGCTCAGGCAGTGGGCATTTTCAATCGGCTGCTGGAAATTGGCTTTTCCGATCATGATATATCAGCTCTATTTCCAGAGACGGACGAAACCAGGCATTTCGCGCACGAGCAGCATACCAAGGCGCCAGAGGGCGCGGCAGCGGGAGCCGGCGGCGGTGTAGTCATCGGTGGGGCTCTAGGCTGGCTGGCGGGTATTGGGGCTCTGACGATACCAGGGGTGGGAGCGTTCTTAGCCGCGGGTCCCATCATGGCCGCGCTCGCCGGAGCCGGGGCGGGGGGTACGGTAGGAGGCTTGGCCGGAATCCTTATCGGGATCGGGATGCCGGAGTTTGAAGCTAAGCAATACGAAGAAAGAATGAGGGGCGGCAATATTCTGATCTCCGTCCATTGCGAAAATGGGAAAGAGCGCACTCGGGCGAAAGAGATATTAGATAACGCCGGTGCGATCACAACAGCAGAAGACGTTATGGATCGAGCCTACGGAAAGCCCTCTGGTGCCGAGTCTGGAGCGAATTCCCCACTCCACGAGATAATCGATCCGTTCCTGCCCGAACGCGATCAGGACGTCTGATGGCTCCGCGTCGCCGTGATCAACGATGAGCGATCTTTACAAACATCCAGAGGAATACGACCGCGAGCATCTGGGTGACGACGAGGATATCGGATTTTATCTGTCGTTGAGCCGGAGGCTCGCGCCACGCAAGGTGCTGGAACTCGGTTGTGGAACGGGAAGAATCACTTTGCCGTTGGCGCAACTGGGCTTTGAGGTGGTCGGTCTCGACAATCAACCTGAGATGCTACAAAAGGCCGAAGAGCGCCGGCAGCAAGCGCCATCTGAGATTCGTCAACGGCTCCAATTTATCGCGGGTGACATGCAAACCTGGTCGGCGGGCTCCGATTTCGATCTGATTCTGATTCCGGCTTCGTCGATAACGCATGTGCTTAGCCTGGAAGACCAGCTTGCGGTATGGAAAACCTGTCACGATAATCTTCGCCCGGGAGGACGGCTGCTGGTTGAAGCCACGATGCCCAATATGGCCTCGTTCGCGGATTCCTTCAGTTTCCCGCCGCGCACACCAGTAGAGATTGACATCGATAACATCGATGAAAGCGATGGTACCCGATTGATTCGGCGGAAGACCACGCGCTATCTGAGCCATGAACAACGCGCTCAGATCCGGTTTATGTACGAGAAGTATCAACACGGCCGCGCGGTCGGCAGTTACATCGACGACTTTGCATGCCACGTGTTCTTTCCCCGTGAACTGCGTCTGCTCTTTAGTCATACCGGGTACCAAGTCGAGGAAACATTCGGTGACTATCGGGGAAGAGCGCTTATGGCTAATTCACCGGTAATGATTATGATCGGCAGACGATCCGGTTGATATGAAAGGCGTATCCGGCACCGGGAATAAACCAACTAACAAACGGGATGGTTTCCTACATCGACGGGTCGCTGCATTAACTTAAAACGATTTCAAAAGCGGCAGAGCACGCCGCTCGCGATGTGCGACTGGCGACAAGTGCGACACAAATTGGTGCTATGGCGCGGGTTTAATGTTTTGGTTAACACGGAAGAAATTGTCGGGATCGTATTCGCGTTTGATCCCGGTCAGGCGAGCGTATTTGCTCCCGTACGACGAAACTACTCGCTCATCACCTTCGTCTTCCAACCCATTTACATAGACCGCTCCTGTCGATAGTGGCTTCATCGCCGCATAGAACTGTTCGACCCATTCCCATGATCGCTTTCGTTCGCCGGACTTTTTCCAATAGGTGTGTATCCAATATTCAAATCCGGTACGGCGAAAGCCGAAAGCATTATCATGCGAACCGGAGCACCATGGTCCATGCCAGTATATGATCGAGATTCCACTCGCTTCACTGGGCGCCGAATGCGTATAGTCCGCGATTACATCGATCACATCCGCAGTAAGTTGATCGAAATGGCCCGATTTGCGATGGCTGGAATAATCACCTTCAGCCGGCGTACCCGTGCCGGATCGCTGCTCTTCCAGGTAGGGATTAACTTTGATCGAATCCTCGAAGGGTTTCAAAAAAGTGCGCAGCGGGCGCAACACGCGTTCGCCGGCCTTCTCTTTGCCGGACCATACCACCGCGACGTCAAGCATCCGGTCGCCAGGATACGGCAGTACCGCCGCTATGAGGAAAAGCTCATTTGGAATTGCCGGTGCGTACTCCGCAAGAAAGCGTAAAATCCGCTTGGCCTGGCGAAGAGGATACTTGAGATGTCCCGACAGAACGGTCTCGACCGGATGTAGCTGAAACTCAATTGAGGTTGCGACACCGAAATTAGCACCTGCGCCGCGCATCGCCCAGAACAGGTCCGTGTTCTCTTGCGCGCTCGCGACCTGGACTCGACTGTCCGCAGTGACTACTTCAAGGCGAGTGATACTGTCACATCCATAGCCGAAGTTGGGTGTGAGCGAGCCTTCTCCACCTCCGAGCGAGTATCCCGCGACGCCTACAGATGGACACGAACCCAGAGGGATCGCCAGCTTAAATGCCTGTGTGAGACAATCCAATTCGCCGGCGATCACGCCCGTTTCGATTGTGATGAACTTGCGCAGGGGGTCGATCCAGGATCGTTTCATGGACGAGAGGTCAATCACCATTCCGCCTTCGCAGACCGCGTGACCCGCAAAGCTGTGACCGCCCGAGCGGAGGGCGGTTAGCAAGCCATAGCGGCGCGCGAACTCAACCGTACGAACGACGTCCTGAGTGTTCGCGCATCGTGCGATTATCGCCGGATGGACATTGACTGCATGATTCCAGACCCGACGCGCTTGGCTGTAACGATGATCACCAGGGACAATTACGTCACCGCTTAATGATGCGGCAAAGTTACGTATTGAACGAAGGTCGATGCGTTCCGCCCCGCCCACGGCGGTTTTCGTCCGGTTTGCAATAGTTTGCTTCGCCATATTCAGCACATTGGGGAATCCATTGGGCTATGAGTCCTGCGCCGCGGTCTAATCATATCTTGTTTGAGGTACTGTGCATGCCCGCGCAGAGTTACTCGAGGTAGTCATATTATCGGTCTGGCCACCTCTTGCGCCACAAAAATAGGTCTGTCATTGGCATTTTATGAGATTTGCGATCAACTTGCCGAATTTTGGCGAATTCAGCGACCCGCACCTACTCGCCAGACTCGCTCGTGAGGCCGAGGATGCGGGATGGGATGGTTGCTTTATCTGGGACCATATCCAGGTGGAACGATTGGTACCTGTGGTGGACCCCTGGGTTGTGCTGGCCGCGATGGCGCTTGTCACCAGACGAATCCGTATTGGCCCGCTGGTTACCCCGTTGTTCCGGCGGCATCCGTGGAAGGTCGCGCGCGAGACCGTCACTCTCGACCACCTATCAGGCGGACGTCTTACGCTGGGTGTTGGTCTGGGAAGCGATATGTTCGGCGAAATCAGTGCGTTCGATGGTCCGCTTGCCGATCGTCTGCGCGCCGAAATGCTGGATGAGAGCCTCGCAATTGTCACTGGTCTTTGGAGCGGAGAGAGTTTTTCCTTCGGTGGAACGCACTTTCGCGTTAACCATGCACTGTTTCTGCCGACGCCATTGCAGTCGCCGCGAATTCCAATCTGGATCGCGGGCACATGGCCGAAAAAGCCGCCGTTTCGGCGCGCTGCGCTCTATGAAGGAGTTGTTGCAGTCAGAGGGGATATCGACTCCGCGCTTGCTCCGGCGCAGGTCAGCGATCTAATCGCGTATGTCAGGCGGTTTCGGAGTGTCGATGCGGCCTTCGATGTAGTACAGTTCGGCGAAACACCGGGACAGAATAAGGCGGAAGATACTGAGATCGTCGCTCCGTACGCCGCGGCGGGTTCAACCTGGTGGGTCGAGAGCATATTTCCTCGCCATCGCGAGGTCGAACAAGCCCAACTGCGAATCCGGCGAGGTCCGCCCGGCCATTAGCGTTTTTCGATATATCTTCGGACTTCACTTTACCCTCCCCTCGGTTTGCCTATTTATAGCAGCGTAACAATCATGCTGGAGGCGACGGCAAGCATGATCGCCGTAGCGATCCATCCGATAATCTTCTGCGGCAGCGGCAAGCGGACCGACCCGGTAATTTTTTTATTGGTCGTCATCAGCATCATCACGATCATGATCGGCACGGCAGCCGCACCGTTGACCACGGCGCTCCAGAAAAGCGCCTTGATTGGATTGACCGCGGTAAAATTCAACCCGATCCCGAGCAGCGTCGCGCCGGTGAGAATTCCATAGAATCCTTTCGCATTACGGAGTGTGCGATCGAGACCGATCGGCCATTCGAGAGCCTCAGCCAGTGCGTACGCCGCGGAACCCGCGAGAACTGGAATCGCGATCAAGCCCGTTCCTATAATACCGACGCTGAAGAGCAGGAAAGCCAATTCCCCCGCCAGCGGCCGCAGCGCTTGCGCCGCCTGGGCTCCCGTCTGAATGTCGGTGATGCCATGAGCGTGAAGGACGGCGGCTGTATCAAGGATAATAAAAAAGGCGATGACGTTGGAAAATGCCATTCCCAGGTAGGTGCCCTCGCGCATCCGCCCGAGCTGCGCAGGAGCCTGCTTTGGAGCTTCCTTGAGAGGCCTCTCATCCAGTGCGGCCTCCTGTTCCTGCACTTCCAGCGAAGCCTGCCAGAAGAAAAGATATGGACTGATAGTCGTACCAAAGACCGCGGTCAATGCGGTTAAATAGCTATTCGAAAAAGACAGCGACGGGATAATTGTCCCCATCAGCACGGGTTTCCACGGAACATTAACTATCAATCCAGTGCCTACATATACGAACAGCACGAGCGTCGACCATTTTAGTACCTGAGTGTAGCGTTCATAAGGCACGAGGATTGCCGCGATCACCGAAAAGAGTCCAAACCCGACGGCATACAGCAATGCGGATCCACCCACGAGCATTCGCATAGCGCTTCCCATTGCTGCGATGTCGGCGCCAAGGTTGATTATATTAGCGATGAGCAAAAGCGCGACTAACGGATAAAGAATAACGGGTGAATAGTGACGGCGGACGTTGCCCGCAATGCCAACGCCGGTTACCCGCCCGATCCAGGCGCTGATTTCCTGAATACCAGCCATCAATGGATACGTCAGGAGCATCGTCCAGAGCATCGCGAATCCGAACTGTGCGCCGACCTGAGAATAGGTCGCGATACCGCTGGGATCGTCGTCGGCGGCGCCGGTTACGATGCCGGGACCCAATCTTTGAAAGCCGCGAAACAGTTTTGCTATTAGTCCAGATAGATAGGACGTGGTCGCTCCCGGCGCTTCGCTTCGATTGGTGTCGCCGGTAACCGCTTTCTTTCCCATCGGGAGAACCTATCAAGTTTGCGAGAAGCCAGAAATCGTTTGAAGATGAAAACCCTTGACTGCATTGATAGGTCGGTCTAGGTAAAAGTTTATTGCCGACCGCGGTCCGTCTCGGCGCAGGTCACGTCGACCGGAACGATCGAGATCAGTTGCTCACCGGGCTTGCAGATGCTGTTCTTCAGGTTACATACTGAACTTGCCCCCGAGTTGGTGGACAGCGTGCTAAGCACTAAAGTGCACTATAGGAGGGGGATCAGACAGTCGTAAGAGTTGGCAATTCGGATTACTGAACGCGTCGAATGAACAGGAGCGAGAGCAATCATGTCAGTCAAAATACAGCCAATGGTCTGCGGATGGCTCGAAACGGCCGCCGCCGGCATTCTGGCCAATGAGCCCGGACGACTTAAGCTTCCGATACCGAGCTATTTGATCGAGCATCCCAAGGGCCGGGTGATTTTCGATACCGGACTTCACCGCGAGCTTCAGCGCGACAGCAGCCGCATCGGCCCGCTGGCCAAGGCATTCACCATCGAATTTCACGCGGGGGAAGAACTGGCCGGGCGGCTTGCGGCACGCGGCGTCGATCCCTCGCGCATCGACTACATGATCAATTCGCATCTGCATTTCGACCACGTCGGCGGCAACGCTGACCTGCCCAATGCGAAGCTGGTAGTGCAGCGTCGCGAGTGGGAGGCTGGCGCGGATCCCGATCTGATTCGCCGCAACGGATATAATCGCGCGGATTTTGATCTGGGACATCAACTCCAGTTGATCGACGGCGAGCAAGATCTGTTCGGCGATGGCAGCGTGGTCTGCCTGCCCACCTATGGCCATACCGCGGGCCATCAGTCGCTGCGCGTGCGGACGGAAAGCGGCGAATTCGTGATGACGGCGGATTCCTGTTACATGCGCAAGGTGCTCGAAGAGATGGTGCTGCCGCCGTTCGCGTTCAGCTATGACGCGATGCGCGAGGTGATCGAGCGATACCGCAAAATGGAACGTGCCGGTGCGCGATTGATCTTCGGCCACGACGCGGCGCAATGGAGGCCCGACGGATCCCTCGCCGTCCCGCTTGCTTGACGCTTTCCACCAGGGCCATTCATTTTCGCCGTGGATTTGGTGCCGCGAATGTGAAAGTCAAAACAGGATATCTGACTTGCCACGAGGCAAGCGGGTGGGGCTTTATTATCGGCTCCACCCACAAGATCCGCTGTACATACACGTCGAATAATCATCACACCGAGTATTACAGCGGCTCTATTTCCAAGTTCGGCGCGGACATCGGTTACCTGGAATCCGCGGTGATTTTATGGGCGGTTGCCGCTCCAACCACTGATCTGAGTGCAGGTGCTCTGGCCGGGAGCTATGGTGGCGTGGACGCGAGCGTGGCGTTGGGAGTTGGCGCTGGAGCTAATGTCCTAGTCGGTGGTTTTCAAAAGTCGATCGCGCTGCAACCCATATCAGTAGAAGGCCAGAATGGCTTGAACGTTGCCGCGGGTATCGAAGGTCTGAGTCTGAAGTACGAAGGAAGCAAGCGTCCGCAGTAATTTCTTAGAGTGCGTTCGAATCGCCTGGAGCCCGGCCGGTGCGAGGACCCCCGTTTCTACGACCGTGTGCTCCTTACTAGTGTCCTGAGTCTGAAGAACGTTTACAAAATCGAGCGACCGATTCGAGGATTTGGTCGGCGGTCTTGGTCCAGATGAAGGGTTTGGGATGACGGTTGCTGAACTCCAGGTAGCGGCGGATGGCGTCCTCGAGTTCGCGGGTCTGCGGTGAGCGCCGCGCCGAAGCTGTTTTTCGGTCAGCGCCGCGAACCAGCGCTCGACCAGGTTGAGCCAGGAAGCGCCGGTCGGCGTGAAGTGCAGATGGAAGCGTGGATGACGCAACAGCCAGCGCTGGATCGCCGGAGTCTTATAGGTGGCGTAGTTATCGATGATCAGCTGCAGTTGGAGTGCGGCCGGCACCGTCTGGTCGATGGTCTCAAGGAACTTGCGAAACTCGATTGCCCGATGCCGCTGATGCAACTCGCCGATCACGGTGCCAGCTTTGAAGTCGAGCGCCGCGAACCGGTTGGTCGTGCCGTGGCGCAGATAGTCAGGCGTGCGCCGCTCGGCTTGGCCAGGACGCATCGGCAGCACTGGTTGGCTACGGTCGAGCGCCTGAATTTGCGACTTTTCATCCACGCACAAGACCAGCGCGCGGTCGGGCGGATTGAGGTAAAGCCCCACGATGTCGCGCAACTTCTCAATGAACAGCGGGTCTTTGGAAAGTTTGAAACCCTCGGTCCGATGCGGCTGCAGCGCAAACGCCCGCCAGATGCGGCTGATCATGGTCTGACTCAATCCGCAGCGCTTCGCCATCGCGCGGGTGCTCCAGTGCGTGGCGTCGGCGGCGCACTCTCCAAAGTCAGCCGCACTACCCGCTCAATCTGCGCATCGCCCACTTGGCGCGGTGCGCCTGGCCGCGGCTCATCGAGCAAGCCCGCCAGCCGCCGCTCCCGGAATCGTTGGCGCCATTTGCCCACCGTCTGGTGGGTCACGCCGAGTCCCTGCGCGACTGCGGTGTTCGGCCTGCCGCTGGCGCACTCCAATACTATCCGCGCGCGTTGGGCCAAGGCTTGCGCGCTTTTCGGTCGTCGCGCCCAGCGCTCCAGCGCCTCACGCTCATCATTCGCCAAACCCACAGGTGCTATCGGTCTCCCCGTCCGCATCGGCGTCCTTTCCTCCTATACGAAAGACGCCGACAGACTACAAATTATTCAACGTTCTTATGACTCGGGACACTAGGGAACCTCGGACAAGGCTCCGCGGTCACCCTGAGCGCAGCGCATGGGTCCCGGATCCGGGATTCTTCGCTGCGCTCAGAATGACAACCTGACTTGTACAGCGGTTCCCTAGTCGGCGAGAATCCGGATATTGCATTCGCGAT
>DAHVFB010000044.1 GCA_027317185.1 Deltaproteobacteria bacterium | reverse complement strand
CCCATACATAGAGGTCCATCACGCCTTCGTTCATCTGCTGGTACATTTGGAAGAAGCGATGCACCGGATCGCCCACGTATGCATTGTCATATGGAACATATTGAGTGATCGGGAACGGACCGTTCGGCAGATCGGCTGGAAACCTGGTATCCGGAACATATTGCGGCTGTCCAGTGGCATAGGTGGTATTGGGCTGAGGAAGGGTGGTGTAGGGCGTAGTCAGCGAAGGAACGATAGAATAGGTGGTCGTATCGGACGCCTGCTGCTGTTGCGCGCTCGTGAAACTTGTTCCCTGGCCTCCCGACGCAGTGACAATTCCTTCGGAGAGCAGATTGAATACTGTCTGGCCCGCAGGCGGTACATACGTGGCGAAAAGATTGTCGAAAGAGTGATTCTCACCAACGATGATAATCAAGTGCGTGATCGGCGTGGTCGTCGCCGGGCCCGAAGCCGCAGCAAGGCCGGCGCGGTTTCCCGACTGATTCCCATCGAAGGGCACCAGTAGCGCGATCAGAAGCGCTATCACGATAGCAAAGAATACAATACGGAACGCCCGTCTTAACATGGACAAATCCGACGTCTAAAAATGCTGTCAGGTTGTTTAACATGAGCATTGAAGCGACATAGTCAAAAAGCTAGCCGAATACGCAAATAAACAGTCCTGTTTTGAGCCACTGCATAATTCAAAGCATGAAATGGTAACTGAATCGCGTGAAATGTCAGTAAACGTGGAGATATTCGCGATCCAAGAGAGGCGGAGAATGTCAGGCGATTTGAATTGACGAAGATAAACGCGCGATTGCGAAAATCAACCTAATTTTACGCTTCGCGCTCATTCATTCGGATCAATTTAGTAAATCCATTCGTCACGACCCGGTGCGTAACGAACATTGCTCTGAGACGGGTTTCGATTAACCAATGGGCGCATGAACAGCGGATGGCGCAAGCTGCGCACTTCATGCTCAATCGTATACAGCTTCGCGCCGGAGTCCGGGTCGGCGAGGTCCTTGAAGCGGTACTGATGCTGATCCTCGTCCTCGGTAATCAGTTGAAGCTGGCGCAGTTTCTGATACGGACCTGAAAAATCAGCCACATATATCTGAATATGATGGCCGTCGTATGGCGCCGCAGGCTGCGCACTCTCGCGAAAAATCAGGCTCTGGCTGGTCCCCACCGTGATCTCGGCATAGGGGCTGCCGTCATCTGCACGCATCGAGGCTGGCGCGCCCATAATCTGACGATAGAACCGCGCGATTGCCTTTGCGGTACCGACGGGTACGTCGAATTGAACGTAAGGCATCCCCAGGGTGATGGGGCCGAAGCGCTCGCCAGGCTCATGGCAGTGAATGCGATTGCCCCACGGACTCAGTACTTCGACGTAGCTCGGATATTCGTGAAACGCGAACTGCGTACCAGACAGTGCTTCGCTGACACGCGTCAGCCGGCGGATAAAAGCTTCGCGATCCGGCAGCACAATACCGACATGACCGCGCAACAATTGCGGATTTGCGGTGGGCAGATGGAACTGGCTGCGCCCGACATTAATCCACATGTTGTCGACACTGGTCATCATGAATGGATCGCGGGTCAGGCCCAACCCGGTGACATAAAAGATGGTTGCAAGTTGCTGATCGGGAATGCAGACGTTTACATGCTCGAGCGCGATGATATTGCCGACGTCCTCGGCCGCACGATCATGAGTTGAATCCATCCTGATTCCCCTCGCAGCGGGCCTCGGACTTATGCGCTGCGCTTATTTTCGGCCAACTCGCGCTCCGCGACGAACCAATCCCGCCAGTCCTCGCCGTGAATACCGCCGCGCGCCAGGAAAAGCTCGTACGCGCGCAGGCTGATTAGATCGGAATCTGCAATCTTGCTTTCGGCGGGCGTTTCCGTCGCGCCATTGCTGGCACCGGCGAAGGCATCCGCCGCTTTCCGACCAAGCCGATTGATTTTGGGGTTTTTACTGATTTTGCCGGCCTTCATCTCAACACCTCCAACTTCCACTACCCGAGCGAAGGCTCCTGCCGGTTCACCAGTGGATCAGAATCCAGGGCACCGGCAAGGCGGGTCATTAAAAAGATACCATCCTGCGATGAAGGTGCAACTGCTTTTTCTCAAATCATGCATCCTGCGATATCTCTGATGATTATCGCGGGTTGCGCTCGATCGCCTGAATTCTTCGCGATTGACAGTTTCTCGCGGCGAAATTATTACGAAGCAAGGGGCCGGTCCGGCCGAATCGCCTGAGCTACTCAGCTATTGCCATGACCATCGTCTACGAAGCCAAAATGGAGAATCTTTTTATGTCGAATGCGCAAACCACGAACGGAGAGCCTAAAATCGATACCGGCCGGAGCCTCTCCGCATTAACCCCAAAGATGCTAAGCCACGCCGCATACGTCACGCACGACGTTGGGGCGACGGTCGAGTTCTATACCGGGATCATGGGCATGGAACTGGCCAGCTCCGTGTTCGACGATCGCATCCCATCGACTGGCGATGCATTCCCTTATTTTCACGTCTTCTTCCGCATGGGCGACGGATCGACAATCGCGTTCTTCGAGGCTCCCGGCCTGCCCGATCCGGCTCCGCCCAGCCATCCTGCATACAAAATCTTCGACCACATTGCGTTGCAGGTGGACACGGTCGAGGAGGTTCAGCGATGGCGTGCGTGGCTGCTCCAGCATGGCCTTGAGTTGGTTGGTCCGACCAACCATATGAATGAGTTGCTGAGCATCTATTTTCATGATCCCAACGGCGTGCGGCTCGAGATTACCGCTCCGCTGGACCCGCATTGGAATCGGCATTTCGACCGGGCCTATCACGATCTGAAGCTGTGGCTGGAGGCCAAGGAAAGCGCCCGCCGCGAGGGCCGGGACATTTCGGCCGCGTTGATCGACCTGATCCGCCGGGAACGTTCGCGCTATCAGGCCTCGTAACACGGCGGATGCTGAATCGGTATACTTCGCTATACTCCGCAGGATAGAGGTTTCGTGATGGCAGATACCAATGAGAATTTCGTCCGCATCCCGGCGATCATAAAATTCGCCGAACAAACCAAATTCGCGGAAACGTATGGCTTTTCCGGAAGCCAGGGCATGACGATCCTCGAGGGTCAGCTACTGGCGCCAAAAGACCGCCCGTCGAAAACCGTGTATCTGTTCATGCATCCGGCCTCGACCCTGCACCTGTTGCCGATGCCGACCGCGCTCGCCAGCGCCGGCCTGCACGTGCTGTGCGCCGCTAGCCGCTACCCGAAGAACGATTCCGCGCTGATCATGGAGAAGGTCGCGATCGATATGGGCGCGTGGGTGCGATGGGCGCGCGAGGAACGCGGTTACGAGCGGGTGATACTGGTCGGATGGTCCGGCGGCGGATCGCTGAGCCTGTTTTACCAGGCGCAAGCGGAGCAGCCGTCGATCACGCATACTCCGGCCGGCGACGAAGTCGATCTGACGCGCGCCAAACTCCAGCCCGCCGATGGAATTATCTTCATTGCCGCTCATCTATCGCGCGCGGAAACCCTGACCGAGTGGATGGACCCGTCGGTTATCGATGAAAACGATCCCGACGCCCGCGACCTGCAACTCGACATCTACAATCCCGAATGTCCGTACCAGCCGCCGTTTGAAAAATCTTTCGTGGCCTCGTTCCGGGCGGCCCAGGTCGAGCGCAATCGGCGGATCACTGCGCGCTGTCAGGAGTTGCTCGAAAAGTTCAAGCAGCGCAAAACCGGCGAGGTGGAACGATCATTCGTGATCCATCGTACGATGTGCGATCCGCGCTGGATCGACACCACGGTCGATCCCAACGATCGGAAAGCGAACTGGTGTTTCCTCGGCGACCCTCGAATCGCGAACACCGCGCCGGCCGGCCTTGGCCGTTATTCGAGCCTGCGTTCATGGCTGAGTCAGTGGAGTTACGATCTGTCGAATGCGAAGGGACCGCTGAACGCCGCTCGAATCCATCGCACGCCGGTGATCCAGATCGAAAATTCCGCCGATGACGCCGTGCCCGCTACGCATAATCCAACCATCCGCGCGGCGCTGGCGACCAAGGACAAGGAGCACGTGGTCATCAAAGGCGCTACGCACTACTACCTCGGGCAGCCGGAGCAACTGGCGCAATGTATCAATACGGTGATCGACTGGAGCATCCGGCGCAAGTTGATCGACGATCGCCCTGCACCGAAGCGCGCCTGAGCACTGCGCATGGCGGAATACGATAGCAGCAGCAGGACCGCAATCGTGTTGATGAAGTGTCCCGATCGCCGGGGCCTGGTGCGCGAAATCGCCGATTTCATCTCGAGTCACGCGGGCAATATCCTGCATGCCGATAATCATCTGGATTACGAGACCCGCGAGTTCTTCGGCCGCTTCGAATGGGAACTCAAAGAGTTCGCCATCCCGGCGGAAAACATTGCCGCCGCGTTCCAGCCGATCGCCGATCTCTACTCGATGGAGTGGCAGTTGCACTTCTCCGACGAGAAACCGAAAGTCGCGATCTTTGTTTCAAAGCTGGCGCATTGCCTGATCGATCTGTTGCATCGATGGGAAATCGGCGAAATGGCGGGCACCGTGGTCGCGGTGATCAGTAATCACAATGACCTGCGCGGCGCGGTCGAGCGTCAGGGGCTGCCCTTTTACTGTTTTCCAATCACCCAACAGAACAAACGGATGCAGGAGGCGAAGGAGCTGGAGTTACTGAAATCGCTCGGCGTCGAGATCCTGGTGCTCGCACGATACATGCAGGTTTTCACCGATCAATTCACCGCTCAGTTTCCCAACCGCGCGATCAATATCCATCATTCTTTCCTGCCCGCCTTCGGCGGCAACAGTCCCTATGCGCGCGCCTACGAGCGCGGGGTTAAATTGATCGGAGCCACCAGTCATTACGTCACGCCGCATCTCGACGCCGGTCCGATTATCGAACAGGACGTGGTGCGCGTGACTCATCGAGATACGCTGGCGGATTTCATACGCAAGGGGCGCGACCTTGAACGGATCGTGCTGGGCCGCGCCGTCCGGCTCCATTTGCAGGGCCGCATACTCTCCTGGGCCAACAAAACGGTGGTCTTTGACTGAGCTATCAATGCCTGCAACCGCTCCAGTAGAGAGCGGCGCCCGGATAATCGACGGCCGCCGGATTGCCCGCCTCGTCCGGGATGAGGTGCAGCGCGAGGTTGAACGGCTGGTGACCGAGCGTGGTGTGCGCCCGGCGCTCGACGTGATCCTGGTGGGTGACGATCCGGCTTCGCGAATCTACGTCGAAACCAAGCAAAAAGCCTGTGAGCAGGTTGGGATCAAGTCGCGGGTGCATCGGTTGGATCCCGCAATCAGCGAGGACGAGCTGGTCCATTTCATCTACCGGCTAAATCGAAATCCGGAAGTTCATGGTATTCTGCTGCAGTTGCCGCTTCCGGATCGTGCACTGGAAAAGCCCGCGCTGGCCGAAATCGATCCCGAGAAAGACGTCGATGGGTTGAGCCCGTCCAGTCAGGCGCGCCTGTTCAATGGCGATCCGGGACTGCGGCCATGTACACCGCTCGGAGTGATCGAGCTGATCGATCGTAGCGGAATCGATCTCACCGGCAGGCGCGCGGTGGTGGTGGGCACTGGCGTGCTGGTCGGAAAACCGCTTTCGCTGCTGCTGCTGGAACGCAATGCGACCGTGGTCCTGTGCCATGAGTTCACCAGCGCACTTTCAGCCGAAGTGGGAATGGCGGAAATATTGATTGCCGCGGTGGGCAAACCGGGGCTGATTCGCGGCGGATGGATTCGTTCGGGCGCGGTGGTGATCGACGTCGGGATCAATCGCACGCCAAACGGAATTGTCGGCGATGTTGAATTCGACGCGGCTCGCCAGCGCGCCGCGATGATTACTCCGGTGCCCGGCGGCGTCGGTCCGATGACGGTCGCGATGCTGGTGCGCAATACGTTTATCGCCACCGAAAGAATCGTCACGCAGGTCATGTGATCAAGTCATTGTCCGCTGCCACGTTTGTTACTCCACGGTCAAGTTAGATGGCGCAGAAACTAAAAAAAATTCTTAGTCCGGTCCCCGGCGATCTTGAAATTGCGCAGGCTGCGGATCCAATTCCGATCGATCAGATCGCCGCCGCGGCTGGCGTACTGCCCGACGAACTCGAGCTCTATGGGAAAACCAAGGCCAAGGTGCGTTTGTCGATCCGCGATCGCCTCAAAAATGTGTCGCATGGCAAATACGTTGTGGTCACCGCGATCACTCCCACGCCGCTGGGCGAAGGTAAGACCACGACCACCGTGGGTCTCAGCCAGGCGCTCGGGGCGCATCTTGGGAAAAAGGTGTTCACCTGCGTGCGCCAGCCCAGCCAGGGGCCGACCTTCGGGATCAAGGGTGGCGCGGCCGGAGGCGGCTACAGCCAGATCATTCCGATGGAGGACTTCAATCTCCATCTGACCGGCGACATCCATGCGATCACCGCGGCCAATAATCTGACCGCGGCCGCGATCGACGCCCGGATGTTTCACGAGCGATCGCAGAACGACACGCAGTTGTACGATCGCCTGTGTCCGGCCGATAGTAATGGCCAGCGCCGCTTCACCCCGGTCATGATCCGCCGGCTGAAGAAACTTGGTATCGACAAAGCCGATCCCAACCAGCTTACCGAAGATGAACGCCGCCGCTTCGCCCGTCTCGATATCGATCCGGAAAGCATTACCTGGCGCCGCGTGATCGATACCAGTGATCGGATGTTGCGGCAGATAACGATCGGTCAAGGAGCCGATGAAGAGGGTTTCACCCGCGTTGCCGGCTTCGATATCACGGTGGCGAGCGAAATCATGGCGATTCTGGCGCTGGCTACCAGCCTGGCCGATATGCGGGAGCGGTTTGGCCGGATGGTGATCGGCACCAATCGCGCGGGTGTTCCGATTTCCGCTGACGACCTGGGAGTGGCGGGGGCGCTGACCGTCCTGATGAAAGATGCGATCATGCCGAATCTGATGCAGACGCTGGAGGGGACGCCGGCGTTTGTGCATGCCGGGCCGTTCGCGAATATCGCGCATGGCAATTCATCGATCGTGGCGGATCAGATAGCGCTCAAGCTGGTGGGACCCGAGGGGTTCGTGGTCACCGAGGCCGGCTTCGGCGCCGACATGGGGATGGAAAAGTTTTGCAACATCAAGTGCCGCTATAGTGGATTGAAGCCCAATTGCGTGGTGCTGGTGGCGACCATCCGCGCCCTCAAGATGCATGGCGGTGGTCCGAAGGTTGTTGCGGGACGGCCACTGCCGCACGCCTACGCGCAGGAAAATCTAGAGTTGCTGAAAAAGGGCTGCGCCAATCTGATCAAGATGATTCAGAACGCGCGCCGCTTCGGTCTGCCGGTGGTGGTCGCAATCAATAAATTTAAAAACGATACCGCCGCCGAAATCGATCTGGTGCATCGGATCGCGATCGAGGCCGGGGCTGCCGACGCCGTGATGAGCGATCATTGGGCCCGCGGCGGCGAAGGCGCGGTGGCGCTCGCGCGCGCAGTGGTGGCGGCTTGCGAGCAACCGGGCGAGTTCAAATTCCTGTATCCGCTCGACCTCAGCATCAAGCAGAAGATTGAGACCATCGTGCGCGAGATATACGGCGGCGCGGGAGTCGAATATCTGCCCGAAGCGGAGAAAAAAATCGAACTCTACACGCGCAACGGATTCGACCGGTTGCCGATTTGCATGGCCAAGACCCATCTGAGCTTGAGTCATGATCCAAACATCAAAGGCGCGCCGTCGGGGTTTATCGTGCCGGTTCGCGACATCCGCGCCAGCGTCGGGGCGGGTTTCCTGTACCCGCTGCTCGGGACGATGAGTACGATGCCGGGATTACCGACGCGGCCGGGCTTCTACGACGTCGATATCGATCCCGAAACCGGTCGTGTCATCGGCTTGTCGTAGTTTCGAAGCCACCGCCGCCTTCGATGGACTCTTCGGTCTGGAAACTGACACTCGACCAACTCCGCGCGGCGGTTGCTCGCGGGCCGGTTCCGGCCGGCGTCTCGGTTTGCGCGATCGCCGCGACCTTGGCGCTCGATCTGATTGCCGCCTGCCTCCAGACCACCGGCCGGCGAAAAAGTTTTTCCGGCGATCGCGAGCAAGTCGCAAATTTGCTCGAAAGGGTGCGAAGCGAAGCCGATCGCATGAAGCACCTTGCCGACGACGATGTCGCCGCATACGAAGCCTTTCTGTCGAGCCGGCGGGTGATGCCCGGAACTGACCCAAGTGCGGATCGCAGCGCAGTCAGCGAGCTGGCGCTGCGCCAGGCGTCCGAAGTGCCGATAAAGGTCGCCCGGTCCGCGATCGCCAGCCTTGAGCTTTGCGCATTAGCCGTTCCCGTCGTTAACGGCGCGATGGCGCCGGACCTTGGATCATCCGCGGCGCTACTCGCGGCCGCCGTCCGCGCGGCGGCGCGCTCGGCCGAAGCCAATGCACGGCGGATGACCGATACTGAATATCGCCGCGCGATTAAAAGGGAGCGGCGCAAAATCGAAACCGAGGCGGCCGCGCTGGCCGCTCGCATCCTTAAATCGATCGCGCTACGGATCGAATCTCAGGGCTGATCGCGCAGCCTTATCCCGCCGGCCTCAGGTCTCGGTTTTCGGGACGAAATCGAGCGACGCCGAATTCATGCAGTAGCGCAGCCCGGTCGGTTGCGGACCGTCGTCGAAGAGGTGGCCGAGATGCGCATCGCAGCGGCGGCAGGTCACCTCGTTACGCACCATGGAGTGCGAGCGATCGAGGTCGGTGGCGACGTTTTCAGGCGCGATCGGTTCCCAGAAGCTGGGCCATCCGGTGCCTGAGTCGAACTTGGTGGCGGAACTGAACAGCGCGTTTCCACAGCATACGCATCGGTAAATGCCCACTTCGTGCGATTCGGCGTATTTGTTAGCAAAGGGGCGCTCGGTCCCTTTGTTCCGTGTGACCTCGTACTGTTCAGGGGTTAAAACCTGATGCCATTCGGTGTCGGTCTTCACAACTTTGGCCATTTTCACAAGCCCTTTTCGTGCTCCGAAATTGGTAAATTCGACGATTGAAACTTCCCCTACGCCGTTTGTGCGCGACGCCCGGTCGATATCGTCAAATGCGAGGGCGACGGGAGCAACACTCACCGCCACGGCCGGGGCGGCAGCCAACACTACAAATATGAACTTCCGCCGCGTCATGTCATGCTTGTGCGCTTGGCCGCTTCGAGACCGCCTGATGCCATCGTTTCAGATGCCGCGCATGCTCGGGAATCTGCATCACGCCGAAGTGCTGACTGAAGTCCACCGCAACCTGCGCCGTGATATCGGCGATCGTATAGCGATCGCCAGCGACGAATTCGCGCTGCGCCAGCAGCGAGTCGAGCCACTCGGCCCGTTTAAGGGCATGCTCGCGTTGCGTGACGCCGAACTCGGGAAACTGCTGCATGCGTTCCTTGAACATGGGATGTGAATGCAACAGGGCGGTTGAGAGCGGTCCGAACAGCTCGAGTTCCATGCGGCGATTCCACATTTCGACGAACGCAGCATCCTTGGGGCTTATCCCCATCAGCGGCGGCTCGGGGTATATGCCCTCGAAATAACGGCAGATTGCCACCGACTCCGCCAGATAGGTGCCGTCGTCGAACTCCAGCACCGGCAGTCCGCCCAGCGGATTCTTCGAAAGAAATTCCGGTGCGCGATTGTGGCCGGCAAAAATATCGATTTGCACATAAACCACGTCGGCTGCTTTCTCGGCAAGGAAGACACGTACCCGGCGGGGATTAGGCGCGCCCTTAAAATCGTAGATCTTCATACTTCAGAAGAGTACGAGGGTCGCTCGATGCCCGTCAACCACGACAATGTTTCAGAATGGACCGTCGATTCCGAGTCAGGGCGCCTGTAGCATTTGCTGGTTTTTGGCGCGCAACATCAGACCAATAGCGACTCCCAGGGCCAGCGGAATGAAAAGCGCTTTGAACATGGTTCCTGCTCCATACGAGGTTAAGGCAACCGGGTGCTTGTGAATGTATTTAATTTTTCACCTGCGGCGCGCCGCAGGCAACTCCAGCGCGTTAAAGGCCGCGCGGCGATAGACCCGCCGCCGAGTAAACTTCATCGATCAGGCGCATATTGGCCACCGCCTCGATCGCGTCGGTGACGATCGGCTGCTCGCCGCGAATCGCCGCCGCGAAGGCTCGCAACTGATGGACGAAAGAACTGTCACCTAAAATGGTCTCCGAGCTTTTTTCCGCGGCGGTTTGGATCGTCAGCACATGCCCTTGCTGCGGGGCGACGGGATTGGTGACGGAAAGTTCTCCGCGAGCGCCACGAGCCGCGAAAAATACCGACACCTGCGCGGACGCCATAGAACATCGCATGCGGGCGGTAGCGCCGCCGGATAAATCGAAGTCCGCCTCCATACTGAGATCGATACCGGGAGGGCCGACCTGCGCGCGGGCGCGCCGCACCTGCGGTATCGATCCTGAGAAATGCCGCAGCATGTTGAGCGGATAACATCCCAGATCCATGGTGGCGCCGCCGCCCAATTCATATTGGAAGCGAATGTTTGGCGGACGAATTTGCGCCATGAACTCGGCCTCCAGATGGAGCAGTTCGCCGAGTACTCCGCTCTCGATCACGGCTTTTATCCGGGTAGCGAGCGGATGGTGTCGATAATGAAATGCTTCGGCCAGAATCAGGCCGGTCTCATCCGCCACCCGGGCCATTCGTTCGGCCTCACGGGCATTGCATGCGATCGGTTTTTCGCACAGCACGTGCTTGCCGGCCCGCAGCGCGCGAAGCGACCATTCGCAATGCATCGAATTAGGCAGCGGGATGTAGATCGCATCGAGACGGGGATGACTGATCACCTCGGCGTAAGTATTGAGTACTTCCGGAATCTTATGGGCCGTGGCGAACTCGCGCGCCCGCGCCGGATCGCGCGAGGCGATCGCGACGATTTCGATTTCGCGTACCTCGCTAGCCGGCTGGATCAGCCCCTTGGGTACGATCCGCGCCGCGCCGAGTATGCCGAAACGTAGAGTGCTGTGTGGGCGGTTCCCGTGCTGAATCATAATATTCTATGATAAATGTGAGAGAGAGGCTCCATCCACATAGGCCGGGAGGAATGCATGGCGAGCGGTACATCGGTTAACGGAACGTCGATTGGAAACGGTGCATCCATGAATGGGCATCACGGCTTTTCGATCGAGAGGCTGCAAGGGCTGGTTCAGCGCGGGCGGGTGCATTCCTCGATCTACACCGATCCCGCGATTTTCGAACTGGAGATGACGCAGATATTTTACCGCTCCTGGGTTTATATCGGTCACGCCAGCGAGGTTGCCGCTCCCGGCGATTTCCGCCTGCGCACTATCGGGCGTCAACCAGTCATCCTGGTGCGCGGGAACGATGGCGTGGTGCGCGTCCTGATGAATCGATGCCGCCATCGCGGAGCGGTTGTGTGCGAGACCGAATCCGGCCGCGAGAAGGTTTTCCGCTGCTGGTTTCATGGCTGGACCTACGATAATACCGGCAAGCTGCTGAGCGTTACCGCGCCGGAAGGTTATGGCGAGGACTTCAGCGTTGAAGAGCACTCCCTGACGCCCGCACCGCGGGTTGAGATGTATCGCGATTTCGTCTTCGCCTCGCTGTCGCCCCAGGGACCGGCGCTGGTGGATTACCTCGCTCGCGCAACCTCCATGATCGATCTGCTGGTTGACGCGTCGCCCCATCGCCAGATTGACGTCAGCGCCGGATGCCACAAGACGGTTTACAATGGCAACTGGAAGCTGGTCGGCATGGACGGTTACCATCCGAACTTCGTCCATGCCTCGGTGATCGCGATGTGGCAGCGCAAGGCGGATTCGGGGATGGGCGCGACGCATCGTTCCGACCCCTTCGACGGCAAGGCGGCCACCTACGTTCGCGACCTCGGCAATGGTCATGCGATGCTCGATTTGCGTCAGCACCGGCTTGATCATTATCCGGATTATGCGAAATTTCTGGCGAGCACGCCGGGCGGCAAAGAATATATGGAGGCAATGTTTGCACGCGACGATGAGGAGCGCGCGCGTACGCTGCTCGCGATCGCGGGCGATCCGCACGTCGGGGTGTACCCGAACATGCAGCTCATCCACAATCAAATTCGCATCATCAATCCGATCTCGCCGACTCAAACCGAGGTGATCATGTTTCCGGTCCTGCTCAAGGGTGTCAGTCCGGAGATCAATGCATTGCGGCTTCGGCAACACGAGTCTTTCTATGGGCCGGCGTCGTCCGGCTCGCCCGATGATGGCGAAATCTTCGAGCGTGTTCAGCGCGGCATGCTGGCGCAGGTGGAACCATGGATAGACATTTCGCGCGGGCTCTCGCGGGAATTCGTTGACAGCGATGGATCGATCGTAGCGAACGTTACCGACGAAGTGCCGCAGCGCGCGCAGATGCGTCAATGGCTGGCGTTGATGACCGGCGAGAACTCGTCATCTGCAGCCGCGGCTTAGGAAAGGATTGGCCTTGGATAATCTGGAATTACTGAAGGCGGTTGAGCAGTTCCTGTATAGCGAAGCCGAGTACATGGATTCGCATCAGTACGATCGATGGTTCGAGCTATGGGACGAACAGGCGTTATACTGGGTGCCCTGCAACGCCGATGAGGCCGATCCGAATAGCAATGTCGCGCTGATTTACGAAAATCGCGATAAGATCGAAGATCGCCTGTTTCGTCTGAAGGGCCGCCATGCTCATGCGCAGAACCCGAGATCGCGGCTGATGCGCGTGGTTTCGAACGTGCGTATCGCCCAGGCCGACGCCGGGAAAGTCGTTGTCACCTCGCAATTCGTGCTGGGCGAGGTACGGCTGGATCGGCAGACGGTTTGGATCGGACGCAGTCAGCATACGCTGCTGCAAACCGCGAACGGATTTAAGATCCGGGAAAAGAAGGTATTGCTCCTGAACAACGATAGTCCGATGGGCAACCTGACCTTTCTGATCTAATCTGACCTAAGCTGATCTAATCATGGAAACCAATTCGCAGCGCCCTATCATAGCGGCCATGATCGGCGATCCGGCCGGTGTCGGACCGGAGGTATGCGTCAAGGCGATCGCGACCGGTGAGCCGCAGCGGCTGTGCCGTCCGGTCCTAATCGGCGATGCGGATTCATTAAACCGCGCGATCGAGACCTCCGGGCTCAACCTGACCTTGCAAGTGGTGCGCAGCCTCGATCAGGCCCGCTTCGACGATCGCACCGCGGTGGTGCTCGACCCAGGCAATCTCAAGCCCGATGAATACACCACCGGCAAGCCGTCGGCGGCGGGAGGCCGCGCGGTAGTCAGATGGATTCGGCTGGCCGATGAACTCGCCAACGCCCACGCGATCGATGGCTGGATCATGGCGCCGGTCGATTCCACCTCGCTCAAGCTGGCGGGCGAAGTGGCCAACATCGACGATCTCCAGCCTCCACAAACCTGGATGTTCCGCATCAGTGGGCCGTTGCGGGTGGTGCCCATCACCGAACACATTCGCATTCGCGAAGTTCCGCAAACGGTGACCCGGCAAGCGGTGTTCAATTTGATTCGGCGGGTGGATGAAACGCTGCGACGATGGGGTATCGCCGCGCCGCGAATTGGGGTGTCCGGATTGAATCCGCATGCGATGTTCGAAGAGGACGTTAATGAAATCGCACCGGCGGTGCGCGAAGCTTCGGAGCGCGGTATCAACTGCAAGGGACCAATTTCACCCGATTCGATTTTTCGTCACGGGCTGGACGGCCATTTCGATGCGATCGTTTCCATGTATCACGACCAGGGGCAGATCGCGCTTAAGTCCGCCGCCTTTGAAGGCGCCTGCACAATCTATCTGGGATTGCACTTCGTCAGGCTGAGTGTCCCGCACGGCACCGCGATGGATATCGCGGGAAAAGGTCAGGCGCAGCATCTAAGCATGCTGGCGGCGCTGAAAACAGCGGCTCTGCTGGCGGCCGGCAAAGGCTTTCTTAAAGAACTTTAACCGATCTGAAACAGCGCGCGATGCATCAGCTAATCCATGATGCATCGCGGCGCGGTTTCGCGGTCGGATCAGGTGCTAGTCGGCAGCGTTCGCTGACGAGATTCGCAGATCGTTCTTGACGCCCCGAACGCCCTCAGTGTCACGCGCGACTCTGACGGCATGCGCCGAAACTCCGCTCGACGATACTGAACCACTGAGCGTAACCATTCCGTTCACTGTATCGACATGGATGTCCTGCCCCTTGGTCAACTTATCGCCATGCAGATGCATCTTAACCTTGCTGGTGATATCGGTGTCTTTGACCGCTGTTTTGGTGCCATGCCATGCATGGCTTGCCGCCGCCGCGGTATCATGTCCGGCCGCACTCATCGATTCGCTGGCGGATTGAGCGAATACGATACCGCTGGTCCCAAGGGCTACTGCCATCATCGGCAGTGCAAGTTTCAACATCAGCTTACTTTTCATCATTAAGTCTCCTGTGCGGCTGATCGCCGCCGGTTCGAGGTTAGTACTTCGATCATCAACCATCCGAGTCCAGCGGTCCACGGATAGACTGCTTCAAATGCCCATTCGAACCTTGCTGATGGTGCGATTAAACACGCGAAATAGGATCTCGCGCACTTGATGCGGCTGACGGTAGGCGGTCAGCAGCGCAGCGCGCGATGTTTTCGGCAGGCTCACGATTGCACCATGATCCCAAACCGTTTTGTTGATCCGATTGAAGTCTCAACCGTCATGATCCTCTCCGTTGGCGCAAAGTTCTGGCCGCCACCATCAGCAGCGACACGCTACGCTTGCCATATAGCGATCGTCAACTCACGATTTCGAATCATCGGAATCGCGTTTACCTGAATATCCAAGTCCCGGACGTGATCCCCGGTGCGATCCTGGTGAAAGTCGAAAGCGCGACGATTTGCGGCACAGACGTGCATCAATGGCGCGGCGATTATTCCTCGTTTTTGCGTCTGCCGATCATCCAGGGGCACGAGATTGCGGGCCAGGTGATCGCGATTGGCAAGGGCCGCGAGCAGGACACGGTCGGCAATCGGCTGGCGGAGGGCGATCGAATCTCGTGGACCTACGCCTTCTGCAATAACTGCTATTACTGCCGAGTGGCGCGCGAGCCCACGCTGTGTGAGCGCGGGCGGATGTACGGATGGTCGCTCAGCGAGGAATTTCCGCATCTGATGGGTGGCTATTCGGAATATGCTTACGTCCTTCCGGAATGCGGCGTGATCAAAATTCCCGATGCGGTACCGAGCAGTCTCGCCGCCGCATCGTCGTGTTCCTTGCGCACCGTGGTCCATGGCCTCGAACGAATTGGTGGAATCGCAACCCAGGAGACGGTGGTGGTGCAGGGCGCCGGGCCGGTTGGATTATGGTCGACCGTGATGGCGGCCGAAGCCGGCGCGGGGCAGGTGATCACGATCGGCGCGCCAGCCGCAAGACTCGAATTGGCCTCCGAATGGGGGGCGACCAAGACCATCGATCTGACGCAGGTTAGCGAGACCGATCGGCTGGCGATGGTGATGGAATTGACGCACGGACGGGGCGCCGATGTGGTGATCGAGGCGGCCGGAGTGCCTGCGGCGCTGCCTGAAGCGATCGGATTGGTTCGCCGTGGCGGACGGATTCTGGTCATGGGATTGGCCGCCAATGCGAGTCCGGTAACTATCGCTGCGGGCGTGATCGCGACCAAGCACCTCAGAGTAACCGGTATCGTCTCGGCCTACTTTCCGCACTATCATCGCGCCCTGCTTTTTCTTAAATCCAACCTGCACAAGTATCCATTTCACAAATTGATTTCGAATACCTATTCGCTGGATCATATAACCGAAGCGATCGAGTCGATGGCGAGCATGCGCGAGCTGAAACCGCTGGTAGTTCCCAACGGCTAGGATCCAGCAGAAATCTTTATCCAACTGGATTGATCAAAGGCGAGGCCTGAACAGCATGCTGTGCGGGCCTCGCCAGGCAGCGTAGCTACTTCATCTTATGGGCGCGTTGACTGGCCTCGCGGACGAGGGATCGGTCGAGCCAGGCCTTGGCGGCTGGCGTGGCTGAGAGATCGAGATTGATCCAGGTGCCGAGCGCCATGATGGAGGCGAGATTGAGATCGGCGATCGTGAAGTCCTTGCCCAGCAGATGCTCGCGTCCTTCGAGATGATGGTTGAGCACCTTCAACGGCGGCTTCAGCGCCTCGAGCGCCTGGTTGGCGGCTTCCTCGCTGCGCTTTTCGGCCGGCAGAAACATGCGGTTGAGCAGCAACGTTAGCAGATGGGGCTCGACCTGGGTCATGCCCCAAAAGCTCCACTGATAAGCTTCGGCGTGTCCTTCCGGTGTTGACGGCCATAGCGGCGCGCGCCCATACTTCTCGGCCAGGTACAGATTGATCGCCATCGATTCCCATACCGCTACGCCATTGTCATCAAGCGTCGGAATCTGCCCATTCGGATTAATCTTGAGCACCTCGGGGCTTTTCGCCTTAGGCACCTCGACCGGGATGTGATCATACTTGATCCCGAGTTCCTCGAGCGCCCACAGGCAGCGCGCCGAGCGCGACATCGCAGTACCATATAGCTTCATTTGATTGCCTCCGGATATCTGTTTGCCCCGGCGTCCTTGGATGGGATTGCTTACCCGCGCCGAGGCATCGTTCCCCTCTAGCATCACGGCCTGCTCGACTTCCAGCTTGAAACCCCGACCGCGCCGGTTACCATGAACAAAGTGGTAAACTGCCAAGCTATGAATTCAGGTTCGCCAATCCAGATGAAAGCGCCAGCCGCGTGAAGGTCTCGGTTATCGACCAGTCGCCAGTGCCCGCCGGTACCACACCGGCGCAGGCGCTTCAAAATAGCATCGAGTTGGCGCGTTTGGCCGATCGGCTAGGCTACGAACGATTTTGGATCGCGGAACATCACGCGCTTGACGCGCTCGCAAGTCCTGCCCCCGAAATCCTGATTGCCCGGATAGGGGCCGAAACTAAGGGCATCCGCGTGGGATCGGGCGGAATTCTGCTGCCGCATTACAGCGCGCTCAAGGTGGCGGAAGTCTTTCGGATGCTGCACGCCTTATACCCGGGCCGCATCGACCTCGGCATCGGACGGGCGCCGGGGGGCACGCCGCTCGACGCCTTCGCGATGCGCGCCGAGCGCACGCGTGAACCGGTGAGCGATGACTTCCCGCAACGCCTGATGGAATTGCTGGCGTTCCTCGACTCCAATTTTCCGTCCGATCATCCATTCAAACGCATCCGAGTATCTCCCGAGATGCCGGGATCGCCCGAGGTATGGCTGCTCGGATCGAGTCTGTGGAGCGCCTCCGCCGCGGCGCAGATCGGACTGCCTTATGCCTTCGCCCATTTTATCGATCCGGAGCCGACCCGTTCGGCGATCGAATATTATCGATCACATTTCGTGACCGGACGGGCCGCCACGCCGCGGGCGATCATCGCGATGGGGGTGATTTGCGCGGACAATGATGAAGAGGCGGAACGGTTGTTCACCAGCACGCGGCTTTTCAGACGCAGAGTCAGGATGGGCGACACGCGACCGATCGTGCCACCTGAGGAGGCGATTGCGGAGCTGGGTACGGCGCGCGATCCGATCGTGCAGAGCGAATGGCCTCGATACGTTGTTGGTTCGCCCGAAACCGTCCGCTCCCGGCTTACGGCGGTTGCGGAACAGCTACAGCTTGACGAACTGATGGTAATTACAGTGGTTCATGACCATCGGGCGCGGATGCGCTCGTACGAGCTGCTCGCCGAAAGTTTTAGTCTGGAGCCACGCCCGGAATCGAGAGCCGGGAGGTAATTGCGCCTGAATGCAGGCGCGATTAGCCTAGCTGTCTCGCAGGCGTGGAGTACAAGCAGGAGACGATATGGATAATCGAGTTCCCGAAAGTAAGTTCATCGAGGCCGGTGGCGTCAAACTTCATTATCATGAAGGCGGTAGCGGCTACCCCTTGATCTGTCTGCATGGCGGCGGACCCGGGGCCTCGTCCTGGAGCAATTTCAAGTCGAATTTCGAAGCGCTAAAGCAGCATTATCGTACAATCCTGGTGGATATGCCGGATTACGGCAGGTCCGATAAGCCTCGCGTGCAGAGTAACTGGCTGGCCTTTGTCGCCCGCGTGATGAACGACTTCATGGGTAAGCTCGATATCAAGCAGGCGCATTTCATCGGGAATTCGATGGGTGGGCAGTCCACGATCAAGCTTGCTATCGATCATCCCGACCGGGTCAACCGCTTCGTGATTATCGGTAGCACCCCAGTCAAATTCACAGTCTTTCAGCCGATGCCGCTCGAAGCCATCCGTAATATCGTCGAATACTATCAGGGCGAGGGCCCGTCGCCGCGGAAAATGCGCCAGCTTATCGAGAGTCTGACCTACGATCATAAGTTCATCACTGATGAACTGGTAAAAGAGCGTTTCGAGGCCAGCGCCGCGCCTGACTCTGTAGCTCTGTTCCGCGACTATTTTCCGCCGCTTGAGGACCTCTATCCCGAGTTGACCAAGGTCAAAGCCAAAGCGCTGATAATCTGGGGCCAGGATGATCGCGCGGGCGCGCTCGATGTCGGCCTGCTGATGCTGCGGCAGTTCCAGGATGCGCGGATGTATACATTTTCGAAATGTGGCCACTGGGCGCAAGTGGAACATCGCGACGAATTCAACCGGGTGGTGCTTCAGTTTTTCGAGAAATAATAATGAATCGCGAAGGAAGCATCAGACTGGCTATCGCGATCAGTCTAATAATAGTTTTGCATACCTGCTGAAGCGGCATCCACATCGAATCGATCACGCAAGATCGCGCGCTACTGGAAGAGCACGGAGACGATACGCTACTGATTCGTCTGCGGGGGAAATGGCATCTCGGCCATGGCATGCCCGGAGCTGGCGAGATTGACCAAAAAATCGCCGCCCACCCGCCCAGACTGATCGTCTACGATGCGCGCGAACTCTCCGCATGGGATAGCAGCCTGATAAGTTTCCTGTTCGAGTTGGGTGAATTCGTGCGCGAGCACAAAATCGAGCAGGATCGCAGCGGGTTGCCGGCTGGAGTGCAGCGACTGCTGGCGCTGGCCGAATCGGTGCCCGAAAGAAAGGCCGCGCGGACCGATACCGTCAGCGCGATGTTCATCGATCGAGTCGGCGCAAGCACGATCGCTTATGCCGCTTCGTTCGCCGATTTTTTAGGTTTCCTCGGCAGCCTGAGTATCGCATTCGGCAGGATGCTGTCGGGCCGAGCGCGCTTTCGCGGTTCCGATCTCTTCGAAGCACTTCAGCAGTGCGGGGCGAACGCGCTCGTGATCGTGGCCCTCATCAGTTACCTGGTGGGCGTGATCCTGGCCTTTATGGGTGCGGTGCAACTGCAGCAGTTTGGCGCATCAATCTATGTTGCCGATCTGGTCGGTATCGGGATGGTGCGCGATATGGGCGCGATGATGACCGCCATCATCATGGCCGGGCGCACCGGGGCGGCATTCGCCGCTCAACTCGGCACCATGAAAGTGACGCAGGAAACCGATGCGCTGACGACCATGGGAATTTCGCCGATGGAATTTCTGGTGCTGCCCAGGACGATCGCATTGGTTATGATGATGCCGCTGTTGTGCCTGTATTCGGATCTTATCGGAATAATGGGCGGAGCCAGTGTGGGGGCCGGAGTGCTCAACCTGTCGCTCACGGTTTACCTCAAGGAAACCATCGCGGCGCTGACGCTGGGTGGGTTTCTTGGTGGCCTGGTCAAAAGCGCGGTCTACGGAGCTTTGATCGCGGTGGCCGGATGCTGGCGTGGCTTCCAGTGCGCCAGAAGTTCGTCGGCGGTCGGCGATGCGGCCACCGAAGCGGTGGTAACCGGGATTGTCATGATCGTTGCCGCATGCGGCATTTTCGCGGTGTTGTTCCACATTCTCGGCATTTGAACCATGGTTCCAGGTAAAGAATCCACAATCCGGACGGAATCGGTCCCCAAGCCCGGCGCGCCGCATATCGAAGTACGTAATCTGACCATGGCGTTCGGCAACTTCGTTTTGATGCGCGAGCTTAGCTTCAACATTCGTCATGGTGATGTGTTCATCATCATGGGTGCCAGCGGATGCGGCAAAAGCACCTTGCTCAATCACATGATCGGTTTGAACGAACCTGCTACCGGCGAGATTTTGTACGATGGATTTGATTTTACCGGCGCCGGGCCGGTGAGTCGGGAGCGGATGTTACGCCGCTTCGGGGTGCTTTATCAAAGTGGCGCGTTGTGGAGCTCGATGACCCTGGCGGAGAACGTCGCTCTGCCATTGGGCGAATTTACCGATCTGAGCCGGTCCGAGATCCGGAATCTCGCCAGTTTGAAGCTCGCGCTGGTTGGACTGAGAGGATTCGAAGATCATTATCCAAGCGAGATCAGCGGTGGGATGCAGAAGCGGGCGGGACTCGCGCGCGCGATTGCGCTCGATCCCGAGGCGTTGTTTCTCGATGAGCCGTCCGCGGGCCTCGATCCCCTGAGCTCTCGCTTGCTCGACGATTTGATCCTGCAACTGCGCGACAGCCTGGGAGCGACCGTCGTGGTGGTCAGTCACGAGCTCGCAAGCATCTTCACGATCGGTAACAACAGCGTGTTTCTCGACGTCGATAGCGGTACGCAAATCGCGGTCGGCGATCCGAAATACCTGCGCGACCACAGCGGCGATCCGCGCGTGCGGAAATTCCTCACCCGCGACGGTTCCGCCGCGCCGGAGAAGATCGATGGGCAAGCGCGATAATCCGCGTCTGATCGGGGCCTTTGTGGTCGGCGCGGTCGCGCTCCTGATCCTGGGGGTCGTGCTGCTTGGCTCCGGCCGGCTTCTCGGTCAGGCTCCGCATTACGTTCTTTATTTCAAGGGAAGCGTGAATGGGCTGCGGGTGGGATCGTCGGTCAAAGTGCGCGGGGTGACGGTGGGCTCGGTGCGGAAAATTCTGTTGAGTTTCGATCCGGCGGGCGAGGCTAAATATCGCGAGAAGCATCCCGACGTGATTCTGATTGCGGTCGTGATAGAGATTGATACCGCGCAACTGGCCGGCCTCGGCGCGGTGAGCGTGCGTGGATTAAACAATCCGGCGGAATTTCACGAGGCTGTCCAGCATGGCCTGCGTGCTTACCTGGGCACCGAAAGCCTGGTGACCGGCATGCTCTTCATCTCGCTCGATTTTGTTCCAAATTCGCCGGCCGCACACGTGCTTCCAACTGACTCGCCATACCTGGAAATTCCAACTATTCCGACCGTGTTCGAACAGGCTCAACAAGACGTCCTGATGGCGCTGGCGAAGCTGCGCAAAGTCGATTTCGAAGCGCTGATTACTTCACTCACGGAAACGCTCAATGCGCTGCGGGAGTTGGTCGCATCTCCGCGTACTCAGGCGGTGGTCGATTCGCTGACCCGGGCCACCAACAGCCTGGATAAAACCTCGAACAGCATCAGACAACTGGCCGAGGGGCTTAACAGCGAGATCACGCCGCTTAGCAAAAGCCTTCAGACCACCTCCGAAAGCGCGAATCTCGCGCTGCGGCAGGCCAATGCGACGCTGACGAGCGTACAACACTCGATCGCTCCCGACTCGCCGCTGGGCTATCAGCTCAACCAGACCCTCAGCCAGCTTTCCACCGCCGCTCGTGAGGTGCGCAATCTTGCTGAGTACCTGCAACGCAATCCCAGCGCCCTGGTGCGAGGAAAGGCGCAGACCGAAACCACCAAATGAAGTCAGCTCCATCAATTACCGAACTCTTTTTGCTGTCGATTTTGGTTGTTTCCGGATGCTCGCCGCTGGCGCCGCAACCCGATCAGTCAAAATTTTACGTATTGACCGCGGCCGTCGGTCATCTTGCCGCGCCGCCGGCCACGCCCGGTGAAATTAAAGATCACCTGATCGGTTTAGGTCCGATCCACTTTCCCGGCTATCTGGAGCGCGATCAGATCGTGACGCGCGTCGCCCCCAATCAACTCGATATTTCGGAGAACAAGGTTTGGGCCGAGCCGCTCGCCAACAATTTTGCACGAGTGCTTTCGATCGATCTTTCAGAACAGCTTGCTTCAGATCGCTTCGTGAAATTTCCGTGGTATTCGACCACCCCGATCGAGTATCAGGTCCGAATTGATGTCTTGCGTTTCGAGGCCTCCGCCGATCGCAATGCTTGGCTGGCCGCGCGCTGGAGTATCGAGGACCGGCATGGCAAATCACTATATGCGAACGACACGACGTTGAAGGAAGCGATCAAAATTGACGAACCGGCGCCCGAAGCGGCGGCCCTGAGCCGCGTACTGGCCGATTTCAGCCGCGTAGTGGCTGGGCGTCTGGGTCAACTTCGCGATGATTGACGCTGCCGGCGATTCGTTCAAATTGATCCTGGCTTTCGCGCAGCGTTCGCGTCGAATATCTATCGAGGTGCGTCAATGGCCAATGAGTTGACCAAAGAGTACATGGAGCGGCACATTCGCAGTTACTTCGAGGCGTGCAACTCCGGCGATCCGATTCAAATCGCGCGTTTCTTTGAGCCCGAGGCGGTGCATTATTTTCCACCGGGAATGTATGCGGGGCCGTTTCGCGGTGCGAGGACGATCGCCGATCGATGGCGTCATATGGTCGCGACCGTGGGTTCATACTGGACGGTCGATCGCGTGCTATGCGATCCCCCCTCGCGTCAGGCCGTGATCGAATGGACTCACTTCAAGCGCAAGGATGGAAAAATACTGCGCGGGGACGAATGGTATATCTTCAGCGACGATGGTTTGATTTCAGAAATCCGCGCCTACTACGCCTCGCCCCAGGATCAATCGCTCGATCGGCTGGAGTTGGGTGGTTTCGACTACGAAAAGCTTGGTTATCCGATGGAGCCACCGAAAGAATGAGTTCGAAAGCATTCTCCCCGATCATCCCTTCGCGCACCTGACTCTCATCACAGGGCGGCGCCTGCGCTTTGCGGCTGAGTGATTTCCGATGTTGCCCGCTGCCGTGGAACCGCGACGGCGAGACTGACCACCGCGCCGCACAGCGCAATCAGGGCGCACAACTCGAAAGCATCGCGATACACGCCATGTTGCAGGTCCACAATCCAGCCGCCCAGGAAGGGTGCGACTGCCAACCCCAGGAAGAGCACAAACTGGCCCGCGCCAGAAAAAAATCCGAAGCACCTGAGACCGAGGGTCTGCACCGTTAGCATCGCGAGCAATCCCGCCGGCGCGGCCACGCCAAATCCAAACAGGAAGATGAACAGGATTTCCATCCCCGCGCTGTGAGCTCCCAGCAGCGCCCAAAAGCTGGCGGTTATCATCACGAAGCACGCCGCCAGGACGAACCTTCCGCCGAGCCGATCGCCGAACACCCCCATCAGCAGACTGCCAATCGTGCCGGTCAGTTCGTACCATACGATCACCATCGCGGCGGTGTGCGCCGTATAACCGCTTCTCATCAGATATGGAATCAAGTGCGCTATCGGCATGCCGATGGCGAATCCCCAGCACAGATAGGCGATCATGATCGTCCAGAAGGCGCGCGTCCGCAGTCCTTCACCGATTTCCAGTCCAGGCAGTTGCTGATTGTGATGCGAATCCGCCGCATCGACAGCCGGGCGCGAACGGACGATCAGCACTACGATTGGAATCACGATCATCGCGATCGGAACGGTCGAGGCCAGGTAAGTGTCGCGCCATCCCCAGCGCCCCATTTCCGCATCCGCCGTCAGCACCATCACGACTCCGCCGAACGCGGAGCCGGCGGCGGCCACGCCAAACGCGGTTCCTCGCAGCCGTTCTTCAAACCAGTTGGCGATTACCACTTGCACCGGAACCAGGGTCGACATGGCCAACCCAAGTCCCAACAGGCCGTAGGCGAACAGCAGCACGTGATAGCTGTTCGCCAGGCTGGCGATCGCATAGGCCGCAATCGCTATCGTCGCGCCGATAGCTATCGAGCTTTGCGCTTCGATCCGGTCGAGCAGCAATCCAACCATTGGCGATGCAACCATCATGGTCAGTAGCAAGACGGTGATTAGCGACGAGGTCTGCGCATGACTCCAGAAAAAATGCTGACGGATCGGCTCGAAGAATACGCCGAAATTCAACATCCCGCCGAATAGTACGGTCAGGATGGTGAAGAGAGCGCCAACGATAACCCATTTGCGCGTTTGCCGATTTGACATTAGATGCTCCCGTCCGTAAGCGTGCCCGGCGCTAGCCGAAGGGTTGCGAACTCGATTCTCCGTCCCACTGCCTTATAGCCCGTCCGGCTGGATGAAAGTCAAACCCTTGCGATTGCGCCCGAATTGGACCAGCTATCCTTTGCGCGCCGATGAGAGCCGCTCTCGGCGGCCGTCCGTGGGTACCGTCTCAGGCTTTTCTCTGCCGGCTATCCGGAATAGATTGCAGCCTGAGCTATATTCGATGGACTTTACGATGCGGCGGCCTTTATTCTCCAACCAACCCCGGGGATCATTGTCAATGCGTATTGTGTCGGCAGGCTTCGCGGTCGCGATGCTATCACTACTTTGTGCGGTTTCGAGAACCAACGCTGAGGAAGTGAGTGGCGTGTTGGCGGTATCGTCGGGGCCGGTGGCGGGGCGCGAGCTGCATTTTGAGAATCAGGCCACGCGCGACGTGTTCATGGCGCCCTCGAGCGGCACCGGCGCATTTTCGGCCGACCTGCCGCCGGGGATTTATGATTTGCGTGGCGAACGCGGGAAGGTTTACCTGCGCGACATTATCGTGAGCGATGCGCCGATCGAGCTCGGCACTATCAATCATCCGTCCGGCTTCAATCCGATGTGGCTCTTCCAGATGGAGGGGGTGCAAAACGTACTGGTGAATACGCCGGCTCCGGGAACCGCGGATCTGATGCGAACAGGGCAGACCGGCATCGATTCCAACCTTCCAATTCCGCCGGTGACCGGCGAGTGGTCGCAGAAAGGCGGCGCCGGCGCGCTGCCGCAGCAGACCAATCCGGCTACGCCGCCCGTCAGTAGCCTCGATCCAGCCGCACCCGCGCCAAATGCCTCGGCGGTGAAAACACCAGACGTTTCGAGCTTGACGCCTGCGCCCCTGCCGAAGTGATCAGCCCAGCTCGCGACCGGATATTGAAGATTAATCTGCGCTTTGCGCCCGCCAGATCAGCGTAGACCGAAATCCGGCAGGTAGCGAAACGCGTTGCCATGCCTGGTCAGCCGGCCGGCGGATGGCGCGGAAAAGTGAGTGCCGAAAACGATCGTGTGGTCATCGCAGTAACGGCGCAAAAAATCCCATCGCGTGGCCCGCGCCAGCGCCGGATCGAGATCGAACCTGCAATTCCAATCCGGATGCCCGCATTGAATCGGATGGTGAATCAGATCGCCGGTGGTCACCGCGCGTTCCCCGCGCGATTCCAACACCACGCTCACATGGCCATGCGTGTGCCCGGGCGTCGGCTCGAGGCGAAGCTGGCCGTTAATGCGATGATTGGTCTCGACGAAGTCCACCAGACCCGCATCGACGACCGGCCTGACGGAATCCTCCAATGGTATGCGAAAATGCGGATCACTCGCCTGGGACCAGTACTCCCATTCCTCGCGAACGATTAAATAGCGCGCATTCGGGAAGCTGGGCACCCAGCGTCCGCCGTCGAGCATGGTGTTCCATCCGACATGATCGCCATGCAGATGCGTCAGGACCACCAGATCGACCGCGTTGCGATCGAAACCGGCGGCGCGCAGCTCTTCGAGAAAAGAACCGCGGCGCAGATGCCAGCCGAGCTGCGCGTCCCACAATGGGGACGGCCGCGGCTTGTCGTTGCCCATGCAGGTATCGATCACGATCTTGAGTCCCTGCGACTCGACCAATAGCGAATGGAAACTGACGCCAACCCTGCCGTCGGCGGTGGCGAACAGCGGCGCCAGCCAATCGGTCTCGATCGCAATATTTTCGGGCGTGAACTCCTCGACCAAAAAGCCGCCGAACAGGGTGATTTCGTTATCCGGCAACCGCGCGACTTTAAGCTCGCCGATTTCCCATCGATGCGATATGCCGATCATTGCGGTCAGCGCGATAGTTCGCGTCCCTGCGCCCTGCCGAAGGATGTCACGCACGATGGATCGAACTGGCGGCAAATTGCAAATAGCCGGCCTGAAAACCGGTCAAATCGCGCCAAGGAATGTCCAGACATAGGTTTTCCCATGTGCGGTGATCGAGACCCGGTAGCGCTTGCCCGCCTTAAGCGGCACCCGCGGAATTAGCACCACCGCACCCGAACTGCGCAACACCCATCGCCCATACTCCTGAGCGGCGTGAACCGGGTTGCGGTATTCTCGCGCGTCAAACGCGCAATGCTCAATCGCAACGCCATCTTCGGTTAGCGAATGGTCCGTCAACTGCACGTCGAACAGACGCCCTAGCTGAAGCGTGATCGGCAGCCCAACTGGCATTTGATAACCGGGGCAGCTTATCAGCGGATCGGGAAACTCGACATCGGACCAGTCGATCGGAACCGCGCCACCGTCCGGCGGAAATTCGATCGGCTGGTCAAGGCGCGATGGTAGCTCGCCCGGCGGTTTCAGCAGCATCGCGGCGGACCAGCATCCGTTCGCTGAAGCTTCACCAAAGCCCGCGCCCGCGAGGAGCGGATCCAGCATCGGCAAGCGATGGAACGGACCTGCGATCCACTGATCGATTAGACCATTTGGATCGTACTCACCGCAGCCCCAGGCCAGTTGGCTGTTCGGCGCGATCGCTGCGCCCGCCGCCGAGTAGTTCTTGCGGCCGGGCTGCTCTTCGTGCCCGTCATCGCCGAGCGGCTCTGCGCTGCGAATCTTGTCAGCGAAATTCGCAAGCAGATAACCGGAATGCGCCTGAGCCGCTGCACTCACAGCCGGAAGCTCATGCACCGGACCCAGCCCGGCCATCGTGCGGTAGCGGTTGATTCGCGCGAGCCACGAGGACCGTTCCGCGGCCGCCTCGGCTGGCGATGGAGATGCAACTGACGATGGCGTCATCGTCAGCGCAATGGTCGCCGGTCGCGCCGCCTTCGCCGCCAGCGGATGAACGGGACGCGAAGCGGCGTCAGGTTCCAGCAGATCGGCGACCGCGGTAACCGTCGTCACCGACAGCCAGCCATCGTCCAGACGGAACTGATGCACGAGCCATCCGAGGATGGCGCCGGTCGCTAAAGCCGAGGCCCAGATCATCCGGCGATGGCGGCGGCGAATCGCGGCGTCGGGATCGAGGAACCGATAGTGGGCGGCGGCGCCAAACCGCAGGCGATCATCGTTCCGCAGAGTCCGGGTGCGGCGGATGCGCCGATTGTTCAGAAAAGTGCCGCTCGACGATCGCAAATCGCGCAATCGGTACTTTCCGCGCCGGTAGCTGATTACTGCGTGTCGCGGCTGAATATCCGCGTCCATGACTTTAAGGCCGGCGTCCGCGGCGCGACCAGCGATAAAGTCATGGCGGCCGAGCAGCGCCAGCCGTGTATTTGGCGCGCGATGCTCTAGTGCAAGTAGCCGGGCGGGCTGCGCCGCCCCCAGCATTCGGGACCATTTACCCCTCGATTCTACTGCGCCGGATACCGCTCGTGGCAGCCTTGGACTACTCAAAGGATCATCGCCGAGCCCTTCATGTGCGGCCCGGTTGGATTGTCGGTGCAGTACGGCGCAGGCCCGGTTTCATTGTGTTGCGCACGCTCGCCGAGCAGTTTCTGAAGATCACTCAGGCACTGATTGTGGCCTTTCGGATAGAAACGATAATGGGTCGCGATGGACGGCGGTGTCGGCGGTTGGACCAGGACGGTTTTACTGAGTTTGGCGATCTCTTCGGGCGTAAACCCCATCGAGGCGGTCAGCGGCGTCTCGGGCTTACTGGATTGCCAGACCGGCAATCCTGGCAGGCCTACGGATCGAAGATTTCCTTGTGGATCCTCGCTCCATTGAAAACAACCCGCGCACATCAACAAGCAAAGCAGCCCAACTCCAAGCAGCAGTTTCTTCACGATCACCCCTGGCGCGACGAAAGGTGTCAGAACGGCTTAATAATCCCTAATTGGCTATATATCGTCCCAGGTAACTTGTCTAACTGTATGAAATACCGCTACAGATGGGCCTTTGGCGCGGATGAATAAATGCGTCGGCGGGGGCGTCGACTGAATTGTGGACCATTCACGGCGGCTGATGCCAATCGTCTCGATTGCCCTTATCTTTGGTCTGGTCCGGCCCGGCCTGACACAGGTCAAAATTCCGGATTTCGCCGGGAAATCAGTCGCGCGTAAGACGGCGAATCAACCGACTCAGCAGACTGCGGTGTTGGCGGGCGGATGCTTCTGGGGCGTGGACGGCGTCTTCAAGCACGTCAAGGGCGTGTCGCGAGTGGTCTCCGGCTACGCGGGCGGCAACCTTCCCGATCCGAACTATGAGATGGTCAGCGCCGGGACCACCGGATATGCCGAATCGGTCGAGATCACCTATGATCCCACGCAGCTTTCATACGCCGAATTGCTGAAAATCTTTTTTTCTGTTGCAACCGATCCGACCGAGCTGAATCGCCAGGGGCCGGACGAGGGTACGCAGTATCGCTCGATAGTTTTTTACCGCAACGATCGGCAGCAGCAGAT
>DAHVFB010000043.1 GCA_027317185.1 Deltaproteobacteria bacterium | reverse complement strand
GTGATGCCATGGCGAAACTCTTTGGAATTTAGGATCAAATGCCGCTTGCGCTCGAATTTGTCAGGAGCGATCCGGAGCCGAATGCCATCGGCCGGCCACGTTGGTAATCTCGCCGCGGTCACGCCGTGCGGCGCGCCGGTCGATTGTCGCACGCATCGCGCGCAAACGCGTGAGTAATTCCCTAATCTCCGCGCGTGCCGGACGCGGTTCAAGGTAAGCATACAAAAAACGCAGCCTGCCCGCGCGTCCAAGGAAACGTCCGATGCTGCGATCCAGATGCACCAGATTGGTCAACCTGCGCTCAAGCGAAACCGTGCGGGCATGGGCGAAATCTTCCAGATCAAGGAAATAAATCGCGAGACCGGCTTCTCTCTCGGCCAGCATCAGATTGGTTTCCTGCAGATCGCGTGTGTACAGTCCCGCATGGTGCATCCGCCGCACTTCAACCGCGACCGCTTTAGTGATCCGGATACGCCGCGCCATGTCGCGCCGCAACTCGCCGCGCACTCCCAGTGCGAATACGCTTAGCGTGCGCGCGTCTTCCAGCGCTTCGCTCATTAGGTATGAAACCTGGATCGCGCCAGACCTCGATCGCAATTCCACGGCCGCCAGCGGGGCGGGGCAGTGCAGGCCGGCAGCTTCCAGCAGCTTCGCGGCGCACACGGCTCGCTGCGCGCGCGATCCTCGAAGGCGCTCAATCCATCCACCTACAGCCGATCGGGTTTCGACCCGCTTCACAAACACCCGATCACCATATGCCGTGCGGATAAATCCGGCGCGGACCCGTTTTTCGTCCTTGACCACGGTAAAAGCCCCGGACGCCATCAGGGTTTCGATCCGATCGGCAATCTGAGCCCATCGCGGCTCGCGCACATATAAAAGCCGGTTCATGAGGTAAATCAGATTAGCCGATCGTAAACCACTGGGCATCCCCGGCAGACGTCTGAAGGCGGTGCGCAGGCGGCTTTTCCGAACCGATGGATGATCATAGCGTAGAGCGTTCCGATGACCCGCGTTTCGATCATAATCCCGGTCTACAATGGCGCGGCCACGCTTGCGGCCGCGATCGACAGCGCGCTGGCGCAGGACTTCGCCGGCGGCTTCGAGTTGATCGTGGTCAACGACGGCTCGACCGATACCACCGCGGAAGTGATCGAAGGTTACCGCGGCCGGGTACAGGTGGTTAATCGCGCCAACGGAGGATTATCGGCCGCGCGCAACTCCGGTGCGGCGATCGCGAACGGCGAATACCTCGCCTTTCTTGACGCGGACGATCTGTGGACCGTCGATAAGCTGAGCGCCACGATTGCGGCGCTCGATGATCGGCCCGAAGTGGTGCTGGTCTATTCCGATGCGGTCCAGGTCGATGAACTTGGACGCGAGATATCGCCGGCCTTGGTCGCGCCCGAACTTGCGCGCGCGCCGAGCATGAGCGACCTGCTCGAACGATGGTGGCCGATCCTGCCCAGCACGGCCGTGGTTCGCCGCCGTATATTCGATCAAGTTGGCGGATTTTTCGCGCCGATGAGATCATACGAAGACATGGATTTCTGGCTGCGCGCTCGCGAAGTGGGTGAGTTCGAGTATCTGCCGCGCGCGCTCGCGATCTACCGCGTGACGCCGGCCGCCGAACGGATGGTGAAATACGAGCAGAGCTATGAGTTGTTTGTGCAGCGTGTGAGCGATCGCTATGGGTCGGCAGTCCGCCCGCTGATCCGCGCGATCAGGCATGCGCATGCGACCGCGCTGGGAGCGCGCGGGCTGATCGCGATTCGGCGCGGCGATCTGGCCGCGGCTCGCCGAAGTTTCATCCGCGCGCTGCGCTACGAGCCGGGCAACCTGCGCAATGGACTTCGCCTGCTGCGTAGTTTCCTGCCGCTACCGCTCGCCCGCGCCCTGTCCCGCCACGGCGGCGTGAAATGATGCTTTCGCGGGCTTTTCCTTATTTGTGCTGTCGTTCTTTCTGTTGGTAGTAGAAGCGTTAAATTGACAAGGGATGCGCGACTCGCGTATTTCAGGTTCCGTACAAGGATGGGGGAATCTGATGAGAGTTGCTGTGTTCGCCTTCGCATCTGCGTTGCTCGGAACCTGCTCGTGCGCCGCGATATTCCAAGGCACCACCGAGCCAATTACAGTGACGAGTGACCCTCCCGGCGCGACTGCGACGCTGAGTAATGGAGAGACGCGGGTGACGCCCTTTACGATCACAGTTCCGCGTCAACAGGACCTGGATTTTCACTTTTCCAAACCCGGCTATCAATCCACCGACGTAGTTGACGATGCGCAGATCGAAGGCGGTTACGTCGCCGCAGACCTGTTCACCTTTCTGATCGGTACCGCCATCGACTCTGCCACCGGCGCATATTTTGCCCATCAGGAGTCTATGGTGACCGCCCATCTCGATTCGGAGGTGACCGTTGCGCCAGCGACTTCCAACCAGCCGGAGGGGGCCCCGCCGCAAGTGAAGCCATCGAAGAGCGCCGCCAGCGACAATCGTCGATGAAAAGCCGCTGAAGCGACAATGTGGTTGGCTCGCCGACCGTTATCTGAAACTGAACAAAACTAAGGAATGTCGATGAATCGAAACTCACCAGCGGCGGGCGCTCGTTCTGTTGCGGTCCGCGCGGCGGCGCTGATTGCGATGCTGCTGATCAGCGGATGCGCTTTTACGACCGGCCATGTCCAACTCGGTTATCAACCCGATCCCGCGGTGGCGAAAATCGCCAGGCCGGATTCGCCACGCGTGGCAGTTGAAGTCAATGACAAGCGGCCAACGCAGATCGTCGGTCAGAAGATCAATGGCTTTGGGATGAAGACCGCGGATGTGATCTCGGACAGCGATGTGCCCAAAACACTCGAAAACGCGTTTGAAACGGAGTTGACCAATCGCGGGTTCACGCTCGGAACCGGTGGAAACTCGATCGCGATCAGGCTGAGCAATTTGCAGAATCACTTCACGTTAGGCTTCTTTTCAGGAGAATCGACCGCGAACATAGGCATGGACGTGGCTGTGAAACAGCCGTCCGGTGCCGTTGTCTTCGACAAATATATAACCGCGGAAAGTCAAAAATCGATTGAGCTGGCAAGTCCCGAAAACGCGCAAAATACTTTAAACGCGGCGATTCGCGACGCTGTAGTGAAGGTTTTTAACGACGACGAATTTATCAACGCTTTGCAGAAACCCTGACGGGCCGACCCGAAAGGGGCATAGGCTCGACGAGACTCCTGAAGAATCCTAACGTGGTTTTTAAAATTCGAGCAGCTACGGGCGTCAATTGATGAGTGACTGATTGAAGCCGCCATCAATCGTCACGTTGGTGGCATTGATGAAACCGGCCCGCTCCGAGGCCAGGAAAGCTATCAGATTGGCGACCTCCTGCGGTTTGCCCGCGCGGCCCATCGGACTCATGGCGCGGATCACTGCGCTGGTATCGGCAGTGCCCGACAGGCGCTTGGCATAGTCGCTCAGCCGATCAGTCAAAATCGCGCCGGGATTGATTCCGACCACCCGAATACCGAAGGGAATTGCCTCCTGGGCCAGCGCCTTGGTGAAATGATTCAGCGCCGCATTGGCGCTGCCGCCGGTCATATAGCGATTGTTCGGCATGAAGCCGCCCATCCCGATGATGTTGACGATCACGCCGCCATGCTGTTGCCTCATGTACGGGAATACTTCGCGCGCCATCCGCATATAGCCGAAGAACTTGAGATTCCAGTCCTCCAGCCAATCCTGATCGGTGGTTTCAAGGAACGCACCGGGCCGGGCACTGCCGGCATTGTTGACCAGAATGTCAATCCGGCCGAACGACTCGAGGCATTTCGCGACGGCGGTTTTGATGTCGCCGGGACGCGTCATGTCGGCGCTGCCGACCTCGATTTTGCCCAGTCCTAGACCGCGCACCTGCGTTTGCAGGGAATCCAGCCCCGCTTGATTGCGGGCGCAGGCGAAAACCGAGGCACCCTCCTCGATCAGGCGTAAAGTCGCCGCCTGCCCAATACCTTTACTTGCGCCGGTTACCAGCGCGATCTTTCCGCTGAGGTCAAGGTCCATACAATTCCTCCGAGGATCCCGATAGCGGCCCCTGTGTTGCGCGAAGCTGGCGCGGTTATTTGGCGGATTGTTCCGCCCCCGCGCCGCTGCGAAAATTGTCGCGAAAGCCAAACGCCTCGAAGCTGGTCTCGCCGCCCAGTTGGAAAATGGTCTTGCCAATCTGCGACAGGATCAGATCGAGGTTTTCGTGACGCGAATAAAAATGCCAGTCGCGCAGAATTCGCGCCAGCGGACTGGGTTCCAGATAAACCGAGGAACCGCAGCAATTCTGCACCAGTTGCACCACCCGGTTGATCGACATTTCCGAATACGCGCGCACCATCCGGCTGTAATGAAAGGCCTCGGGATAATCACGGGCCGCATAAAGCTCCGCGGTGCGGCCCAGCATCATTTCGGCGCTGACCAGCAAGGTTTGCGCTTCGGCGATATGATGTTGAATAAAGGCGTCGCCGGTGCGTTCACGGGTGCGGAGATAATCCAGCCCGAACTCGAACACGTGCGCGCCCACGCCTTGAAAATTCGCCGAAAACTGCGGCAATACCCGTGCCTGTATCTGCAAACCCAGGTAACCGCCTGGAGGACCAAGGATTGCCTCATCGGCAACGAACACTCGATCGAGCCGAACCTCATGACTCCAGGTGGCCCGCATCCCGGTGGCGCTTTCCCACCATTGCGGCTTGACTGTTACGCCAGGCGCCTGGCAATCGACCATGCAGAACATCATGTCGGCGTTCGGATCGCGCGAGCCTTCCGGGAAAGCCACGACTGCGGCATAACGCGCCGCGCCGGCGTTGGTGGCGAACATCTTGGTGCCGGTGATCTGGTAACCGCCACTGACCCGTTGCGCGACCGTCGAGGTCTTCGAATGGCCCTCCGCGCCCCACGCGCCGAGGATGGCGCCCTGCTCGACCACCGGGCGCAAATAACGTTCCTGCTGCTCCGGCGTGCCAAGAAGTTTGATCGCCAGCGCGGTATTGTTATGTAGCTGCTGGCACTGTGAAGCGGAACTGTCCGCCGTGGCGAGCGTCTTGGTTATCAGCCAAAGCGCCAGCGGCTCGCCACCATCGGGGCCGATCTCAAGCCCGCCAAGCGCTTTGGGGATGGTCAGGGCGTCCAGCTTCTCGCTGTGCATCGCCTGGAACATTTCGTATGGAAAGCGTGCGTCCCTATCCCACTCGACTGCTTTCGGTGCGATGACCTCGCGGGCGATTGCCTGCGCTTTATCCAGCAGCTTGAGGGAAGACGGTGACAGATGATTACGCAAATAGATCATAGGACTACTCCGGACCAGTTGAGCGAAATACCCGCTTAACTTCGGAAACCTGCCGCAGGAAACTTGTCGAGCAACACGTACTGGCCAATGAGCATCGCTCTGTAGTCCTTCGGATCGTGAACGGTAAGGGTTCGCGCGTCACGCCAGAAGCGATCCATGTCTTCTTCGTATAAGGCCGAGCGCGCACCGCATAGTTGAAAAATATCCTGACCGATACGCAGGGCGGCTTCGGTCGCGATTATCTTGGCCTCGGCCACCGCGACCGAGGCTTCGGCGCGGCATCGCTTCATCTCGGTGTCACCCGCTTTACCGCGCATTGCGAAAGCTTCCTCCAGACGGCGCGCCGCGCGATCCAGCAGACTGTCGGCGGCGCTGAGCTGCGCGCGCATCATTCCCACCTCGCGCTGGATGTAGCGATCGTCACTGGCCGAGCTGACGCCACTTTCCGGATAGGCGCGGGTTTTGGTGCGCACGTATTCGATTCCAGCGCGCAGAGCGCCGCCGGCGATACCGGTGTAAATGGCGGTGAAGCCCAACTGCAGATAAGGCCCCATGAGGCTCTGCGGACCTTGGTCTGCGAATTGAAATTTTGGGAAGACCCGCTCGCTTGGAATAAACAGATCATTAAGAACGACGGTTCCGCTGGTGGTTCCGCGCTGGCCCATCGCCTTCCAATCGTCAATCAGTTCCAGCCCCTTATCGCCTCTTTGCGCGATTGCCGCTCCAATTCCCCCATCGTATTGAGCGCCAAAAATGAGGAATACGTCGGCCGCGCCCGAGCCGGTGGTGAAGAATTTACGCCCACGTACTTTCACGCCGCCGTTAACCGGTGTGAAAACGGTCTCGAAGGCGTAGTGAGTTTTCGAATGACGCTCCGCGGTCGCCTGTCCGACAAAGCAGTTGTTGTCGACCACCGCGCGCATCAGCCATTCCAGTTGCTCCGCGGTCGCGAACTCGGTGGCGATCACCAGGTCGAGGCAATGCACAAAGAAGATCTGCGCGACCGACGGATTACCCTCGGCGAGGATCTTGATGCATCGAATCAGTTCTGTGGGCGCCATGCCAAGGCCGCCAAACTTTTTCGGCACCGGCGCCTTCAACGCCCCAATGGACTTGAGTTTCTGGATTTCCGCGCCGGGGAATTCAAACTTTTGATCGTGGCGCGCATAATCGAGCGCAAATTCCGCCGCCAGCCGCCTTATCTCTTCAACGAGTTGTTCCATCGTCACCAGCCGTATTCGTTATTTGGTCGTCTTCTGATTTGCATCCGGCATATAGCTCAGGTTCATCAGCCGGCTCCAGCGCTTGAAGTAGCTTCGATACCCGGCTTCGCCATCCTGCGGCGACTCGAATTCTGCCTGGCCATTATCTTCGCCCGGATGGCGCGCGATCGTGAGCCGCGAAAGCGTGTTACCACGCAAAGCTTTCTGTTGCCATTCGAAGTTCAGGTTATCGTCCTGCGCATTGAGTCCCATTGGACCCGACCACAAGTCCTGTTCCTTCTGAATCACGTGCTTTTGCGCATCGGTCAGCCCTGCCCGGCAATACACCTTGTTGAACACCAGCGTACGCTCGGGCGAACGCGGCATGATTTGATACATTTTGAAATCCCAGCCGTTGCGGGCGGTGAACAGAGTGTTCGGAAAGACCATCCCGATATAGCCGGCGACACCCTCCTGCAAAACCGACAACCCGGGGATGGAAACTTCTTCCGGGCTGTTTACGTCGCGCCATGCAATCTGACGAAAATGGTCGTAATCCAACGGCGGATAGGTAAGCAGGATGCTGCCGTAAGCCGGCGAAACCCTGGCTTTGCGGCCATAGAATCCGGCCCGCGGCATAATCGCCTTTGAGAAGATCTTGTGCAGCGACTGTACGTGATAGCCGTCGCCTGGCTGCATATAGGCCTTCCAGTTCGCGTCGGCGTAGTAGTTGAAAGTCATCAACAACTCCCACTCGACGCCGTGCTCGATGATCTCGTTCCACGATTCGGCAACCGGACCGAGGTAATCGAGCAATTTTTCGCGTGGCGCACGCGAGCCGTATATAAGGCCGTGGAAGTCATCGATTTCGATCGGTTCGAGTGCGCCGCCATCGGCCGCCTGTCCGCTCAGGTTGTAACGCTGGTGAGCTTGAACGCAGGCAAAAGATTCAGTTGCGCCCCATTGCGCCAGCGCCACCGACTCGCCGCAGATCCGGCAGGCGTCGACAAAACCCCTAAGGCGACCGTCCGTTCCGCGGCATATGACCACTGGCGTGCATCCGATTTCGGAACAGAAAAAGCGGCCCGGCTCGCGCGCTTCACATCGATGCCCCAGGAAGATCCATCCCTGGTCGAAAACTTTGGTCATCTCAGCGTCAAAAATTGCAAGATCGCTGAAGATATCCGTTCTGAGCTCCGCCTGCGGCGAAATTCCTTTTTCCGGTTCGGACTTGAGCATTGCGACACCTCCATATGGGGTGACTGAAAACTGAGGTCCACGCTTTACTTAGAGCGGCACCACCAGGTTCTTGAAAGTGAAGGTGTCCAGCTCCGCTCGACGGCTTCCGATCCGCCACTGCCCCTGCGCGTCGCGCACCAGCCGATCCTCATAGCATCCCACAAAGCCGATTCGCGAAACACCGTCGATTTGCCGCGTCTCGTAGACCACGAAGCGCGATTCGACCTGCGCCTGGGCCGGTCCGGTAAAGTTCACCGGACCCCAGCTCGGCAGATGGCTGCGGGCGACCGCTTCCCGCGCCCGGTCGGGATCCTTCAGCAGCGCCACCCGCGCCGCGATACCATCGCGGTCGGTATCGACAATAAAGGTTCCCAGCGCGGTGATTCCATCGTTGCAAACGATCGTATATTTTCCGTCGTCGGCGAACAGCCGCAGCCACTCTTCATATTTGGCGCGATCGAGCAGCCGGACGGACGCATCGAGTAGCTGTGCGATCGCGATCCTATCCTCGAGGCGGTCATGCGCGTCGTTCATTTCATTTCCTTGATCTTTATCATCGGCTTGTGAATGAGCGTTTACACGAATTGCAGTTTGCTCAACTCGCCGCACCAGCGCTGGAATTGATCGAGTCTGATGCGCCGGTCCGCGTCAGGCTCGCGATCCGGCGCAAAGCTCCTGATGCGCAGCACAGAGCAGCCATCGTCGAGCGGGTCGGCGCGCACGCTGATGAGCGCCGACCCGCTGGCAATCACGAGTAGATTGGGGCGCATGAACAGCAGGCAAACCGCCAGTCCATGCCGTGCGAGGTAGTCCTGCGCGGCGGACTTCAAGGTGGTGTCCGACCGGTCGCCGCGCTTATCGGAAGCGAGGTACAAGGCCCGATGACCGGCCGCGGTCTCGATCAGTTTAGGGCGCGCCGCCGGCGCGGTTGGTGACGATCCGAACACGATTCTATCGCCGTCGGTCTGCAGGAGATCGTACGCTTTCTGTAACCAGTTGTCCCAGCCGACCCCCGAATAAAGGCTGTAGTTGGCGACCAGTTCGCATTTATCGCCAGCGGGAAACAGGCCGGTTAACGGTTCCATGATCCCGTCAAAAAATTCTCCGGGGCCGGAAGGTTTTCCGGCCAGCGAAACGAATACCAGTCCACCGGCGCTGATGGCGGACAAAGGCGGCAGCCGATAATCATCGCGGCGGAATCCGGTATTGGCATACCCCTCCGGCAATGGCGTGCCGATAAGCTTACCGTCGAGTGAGAAGGTCCAGCCGTGATATGGACAACTGAAGCTGCGCGTCGTGCCATGGCGCATCCGCTCCACCGGCGCACCGAGATGAGGGCAGACGTTGAACAGCGCTTTCAACTCGCCGTCGGCATTGCGGCACAGCAGCACCAGCCGCCCGGCGACTTCGTCGGTGAGAAAGTCTCCCGGGCCGCGAAGCTCGCTGCCCTGGCAGACAAACATCCACGCATCGCCCATCGATTGGCGGACCGCCTCGAGAAAACTGGCCGATCGCGTCTGGACGATGTTATCGAGCCAGTTATGACGGCTCGACTCCGCCTGGGTGCGCCCGGTTTCCGCGAGCCGGCGGTTGGATGAGGTCATTGCATCTATTTCTGCCATAGCCGGCAAACCGATCAAACCAGCTTACCGCTGGTAACGGTCTCCCAGCCGTTCTTCCCAGGCCAGAAACGATGCCGCACGTTGCTTGGTGAAACCATAGGGACCTGGGTTCGCAATAAACACCTCTTCTTTCGCCAGCGCCTCGAATTGCGATTGATCGCCCAAGCCTTCCTCGAGTTCAAAACTTTCCCCGCGCCAGGCGTTGAAGCCGCCTTCGAGAATCGCAACGCGGGTATAACCCAGTTCGCGGAGCGTCCGCGCGGCCAACACCGAAATGTCACCGCGACGGCAGTATATGACTACTTCGCCGTCTGCGGGACCGGCGGCTGCGTATTCCAATTCGAGTCGTCCGCGGGCTATCCAGCGCGCGCCTGGCACGTGACTCAACGCGAAGTCGCCGATACATCTTAAGTCGATGACACGCGGTGGATTCGGGCCGGAAAGCGAGGCGCGCAGCTCACGCGGCGACACGAAATGCGCTGCCTGGCGATCCTGATTGGTGAGCGGAATCGCAAGCGGACGCATCGCATCGGCCGGTATTCCGGGCATGCTGAAGCGCAGCAGCCATTCGGGACCGCCAAAGTCGATTTCAGCGGGCGCTTCCGCTTCGAGCGGAAGCCGTGCAGTCTGCCACGCTTCGACGCCGCCCGCCATCACATAGACCCGTGGGTAATCCATTTTGCTCAGCGCCGCCGCGACCAGGATTGCCGCGCTCTCCCGGCTGCCGCTGACGACGATCGGCGCTTGCGCCACGCCGACGATATTTTCGATCACAAACGGCGCCTGAGTGGCATCGCAATAGCGAGCGCCCGGAATATGTCCGCGGCGATAGTCCTCGAAACCGCGAACATCGATCAGGTAACTAAATTTGCCTTCTTCGATCCATCGCATGAACTCGGCCGGCGTGATGCGGGCAAGCCGATCCTCACGCAGCACGCGGTCTGCGAAGTCCCTCGCGGCGTGCGCCGATTCGGGTAATGAAGCTTTGGTCTCACCTTGTTCCAATTCGTTGTCCCAGCCGGCCAGCTTCCATGCGTGGGTTCCGCCGCGTAACGCGTACACCTCGCGATCTGGATTCATGCGCCGCAGAATATGCGCACCGATGATGCTGCGGGTTCGCCCTGCGCACTGGGTTATGATTGGCGACTGCGAACCCGCTATCAGTGCGTCACTGCGCGAAGGTATGTCGGCCAGTTGGATATTGATCGCGCCGGGCAGATGCTCGCGCAGGTACTCGTCGCGCGGACGAACGTCGACCAGATGGATTTCACGTTTCGCGGCGATCCATTCGTGCAGTTGTTCGGCGGATATCTCCGGCAGCCGCTCTTCGACCAGCAGCCGCTCACCGTATGCCCGTCCTCTGAGCGCGAAGCCACGGACAACCTCGCCGCCAGCGGCTTGCCACTGTTCAAGACCGCCATCGAGCACCGAAACCCGCGCGTATCCCAGACCGGCGGCGGTAAGCGCGGCCAACCCGGAGCGGCGGCCGTCGTCGCAATAAACCACCAGCTCCACGGCGCGATCGGGCACGAGGAGGGTTAGATAGCGTTCCAATGCCCCGCGCGGAAGAGTGCTTGATCCGGGAATATGTCCCTGCGCGAATTCGCCCCATTCGCGCACATCGATCACGCAATGAGGTTCATCGCTGCTCTTTAGCTCGGTCAGCCGGTTGCAATCGATCATGTTTACCGTGGAAACGCCGCGCAAACCGGCTCAGGCGGAGATTTGGACGCCGGGACGCGTGGGCGAGATACCCTCGCGTGCATAGGCTTCAGCCAGCGGAGCGGGCGCAAGCCAATCGGCTACATCGAAATTCCGGGCGATATAGCCGCGGCGATGGAGAAAATCCTTCATCACCTCCAACGCGGCGAGAAAATCATCGTTCAGTTCGGGTAACAGTTTCGCGGTAAAGTTACTGAAGCAGGTGCGGATGTCCGCCGGCTCGATTCCCGCTTCGGCGGCGACCGCCTGCGCCGCCTCGGCTTCGTGCGTGCGCGCCCAAATTGCAGTGCGGACCAGAGTTTGCACGTAACGGGTGACCGCCTCGGGATGCTGTTCGACCAGCGACTCGCTGACGGTGAGCAGCCGCGGAGTTGAGTTGTTCACGCGGTCGGCCATCGTGGGCGCGTCGCGCAGGTCGTACAGCCGCCGAATCGCGCCGCCGGCCTCCCGTTCGAGCGCGGCGGTCTCGCCACCCTTGCCGAAGATGGCATCCACCTTTCCCGCTCTGAGCGCCTCAAGTTGTTCATGGTAGTAGGAGCGAGTCACGCGTGGCCTGCCATCGGCAAAATCGGGATTGATGAATTCGGCCGGATCGTCGGTCTCGGCCACGTCGACGAACTTCATGTCGCGATCGCTCATGCCATGCACGCGCAGAGCTGAATGGAATCCCTTCTCGGCCGCGAAGCGGAAAAAGTTGAAAATCAGTTTCGGCCATACTGGGAGCGCGGCGCGCCGGCCAGCCAGATCGGTCACGCTCGCGGCCGGATCGTCGGCACGCACGTAAATGCCCAGCACCTCCTCCATGAAGGTGATCGCGAGCAGCCGGGTCGGTGCGCCCTTCGCATAAGCCCAGATCGGCGGCGAGCCGCCGCCTTCGCGGAAAGAAGCATCGAGCTCATGATGAAAGTGCGTGTTGAGTTGGCCGGCGCCCAGCTCCTTTATATTGCGCACTTCGTATCCGCTGCCCGCGAACAACTCGCGGAAGGTTCGGCGTTGATAAGCGATTCCGGCCGCGGTCGGCACCGGGCAGCGGGTGTACCAGATGATCTTGGTTGCCATCGCTCAGACCCCGACTTCGAGGTTCTGGGTCAAGGCTTCGGTCACCGCGGGAAGCGCGCTTAACGCCGCTTTGATGTCCTCGCGCTCCAGAAATACCAGCCGCCCGCGATCCCAAATCACCTCGCCATCCATGCTGATGGTGGGGTCAAGAAGCGGTACCGACATCTCGCCCGGTTGCACTTCGCCGACTGCGTGGAAATGCACCATGCGCGGATTGGCGTGCGCGAGGAACATCCAGCGTTCGAGCGAATCGACATCGCGGCAGGGCGAGAAGGCCAGCGGATTGATGCCGGCATGCCAAGAATTGACGATATATGGATCCTTGTCGACCTTACGGCCGATCATATCCAGGTAGCCTTTAAGCTTGGAGATTTGTGCGTTATCGCCGGAAAAGCCGGTGAGCTTGCCGCGATCGAGGTCGGCCACCACCGGGGAATCGAGCCGGATGCCGGCCGGATCGAACTCGTGAATTCCCGCCGGCGTGAGCCATCGAATCGCCAGCCGTCCCGAGGCGGCAAAAGTGGAGAACGGCTTATGGATACCGAGCGGGAAGGTGAGCAGCGTGAAGCCGCCATAGCTATTACTCGACGGCGCCAGTTCCTCGGGGGTCAATTCGCCCGTCAGGTCGGTTCCGGCAGGGCAGGTCACTCTCCATTTGCGCGCCGAATTCAGCCGCTGCTGGACTGTGCGCAAAATCTCGGCGGAGGTGGCGTACGGCACGCGGCAAAAAGGCGAACCCAGGATGGCGTCGGTGTTCGCGAAACTGAAGCACTTGAGACCGGTGCCGCCGATCGGCAGCAGCCGCAGCATCCCGCCCACTGGATGGTTGAAGAGTGTAGTCTCAGCCGCTTCGAAGGCTTTGACCAGCGAACCCGGCAGCACCTCAGGTCCCGGTATCCGGTCGCACCACATGGTCAACACGCGCGCGCCGAGCGACCGGGCTTCGTGCTCGAGCACCTCGACCGTGTGCCGTTCGATCGAAGTCTCGTTAACAATCAGGAGTTCGACCCCCGGTTTGATCTTCATGTAGTCGGCGAGGAGATTTCGCGCGCCGGCGCGAATCGCGGCGTCCGACACGTTGCCGTTAGCCGATGGCGTCATTGCAACCGCGCTCATGGTAAATGCCTCCAGTGATTTTTAGTGCCCCATTAAAAACCCGCGCAAGCGCCGTACTCCGTTATCGGCGTGCCGTCAGCGTAGCGCGGCAATCAGCTCGTCCGTGCTGCTAATATCCGCTCGCGCCGCCATCCGGCGGATCGCATCCTCGTGTTCCTTGAGGGTCTGTCCGCAACAGCCATCGCGCGGGATAATGACGTTATAGCCGAGGTCGGAAGCATTCCAGGAGGTGCTGTCGACGACGAATTCCGTGGCCACGCCGGTCAGAATCAACTGGGTGACATTGCGGGCGCGCAGCACCTCATGAAGATTCGAACTGGCGAAGGCGGAGAACATCGATTTCCCGATCACCTGCTCGCCCGCGGCGGGAGCGAGATCGTCGTGAATCTGGGCTCCCCAGGTTCCCTTTTGCAGCATCGGCGCCCCGCCCGTAATCGCTTTGAAGAATTGCCCGCGGTCAGGCATCTGGAATTGCTTGCCGACGCTGAAATCGACGACGATATGAACCACGGAAATGTTCGCGGCGCGGGACGCGTCCAGTAAGCGGCGAATATTTTTGACCACGCCCGAGTCCCTGACCGTTTGCGCAAACCCCATATGTTGCGCCATCGCTGATTTCTCATGGACTATGTCGTTCTGCATATCCATGATGAGCAGCGCCGTTTTGGTCTTGTCACCCAGTTGAAAAGCCATTTTCAAGTCTCCTGTGTCCGGGGATCCCGAACGCTCAACCTATAAGACAGAACTCCCTCATGAGCAAACCATTGGGGCAATGTAAAAACCTGGCCGATTATCCATAGACGACCGGACGCGCACGCATCGGCGCAGGCGTTCGCGCCATGCTCCTGTTGATTTGACAACACATTGCCGTGTTGTTAAGCCGATGACAAACCGCAATGGAAAGCGATAACGATGGCCGTTTGACCTGGCATACCAGATATATGCACCCTCAATGACGTTAGATTCTGATTGATATATCGCGGGGGTCCGGGCAATGGCTGATAGCGACAGTTCCGTTCGGCAACAGCTTAGCGAGCTGATATTCGAATATGGCGCGATGCTGGACGATCGCAGGATGGAGCAATGGCTGCGTCTGTTCGCTGAGGAACTGAGTTATCGCGTAATCATGCGGAACAATCTCGATCGCGGCGAACCCTTTTACTTGATCAATGAGAATCGCATCCGTTTGACCCAACGGGTCCAGGCATATCGCGAGCAGTCCGGCGAGCCTTCACTCCATCTCATGACGAACCTGATCGTGGCGGCGGACGACCGTGAGCAGGTCAAGGCCGGCGCGGCGGCGCTAATTCTACGCAATGGGCGGATTGCTTTTGCGGGCAGGTACCAGTTCGATTGCGTGAAACTCGGCGAACATTGGAAAATTCAAGAACTGTTGCTGTCGCTGGAGGGCGAGAGTACTCCCGAGATCATCACGACCCCGGTGTAACGACCAATTAGGCTGGGACTATATCTGACTGTCCTAAGGGGTTTCAGAGGTATAAGGGTTCAAGCCGTGAAAGAACTATTTTACAGCAACTGTCCCGTCGCCAACGCTTTTCTGCCCGCCATCAAGCTGTTCCCGGACTGGTTCGCCAGGCGCGAGGTCCAATTTTCATTGCTTCCCAGCGGCAACGCCGTGACTCATTTTGCGTTTCGTCATCCCGCTTACTTCCGTCTGGGCGGCGAAATTCCTCCGCTGTTGTCGGAAGGGTTGCGCGATCCCGGCCTGACCCGGTTGATCGGTCTGACGCCCTGCCGCGGTCCCGAAGGAATTTTCGTGCGGCCGGACAGCGATATCCAAAAGGCCGCGCAACTCGCCGGCCGGCGTATCGCGATGACCCGCAACGCGATCGCGGTGCTGCATAATCTCGCAGGGGCCAATTACCTTGCGCTGGATCCGTGGGCGCAGACTCAGATGGCGCTTGGCAGTTGGGAGGCGCGGGGTCTGATCAATACGCTGGCCACCGCCGGACTGTCGATCGATGAGGTCGAGATTCATGAGGTTCCGAATCCGTGGGCCGCGCATGATCTGAAGTCGGCTGAGAGTTCAGCCTCGTTCGCGCCGAAGGACCTTTTCTTCGACCCGGCTTCGCCGGTCGGCAATCAGCAGGTGGCGGCTTTGGCCGAGGGCCGGGTCGATGCGATTTTCAGTTTTCTGCCCTACGGCGCGGAGATGGAACTAAAAGGATACGGCCGCTTACTGCTGGACCTGTCGAAACTGCCGGGCAACGAATATACCAGCACCTGGACGGTCAGCAGCGCACTGGTCGAAAGTCATCCCGAGGCAGTCCAGTCAGTGGTCGAAACGGTCGTGGAAATGGGTCTGTGGGCGGCGTCCCATCCGCGCGAAATCGCTCGCGCACATGCGGAAAATCTCGGCGTCAGCGAGGCGGCCGTGTGGAAGGGATTCGGCGCGGATTTTCACGCGCGGTTGGTGCCTTCGCTGTCCGCCGAGGATCTCGCGGGGCTGGACAATACGCAACGATTTCTCGTCGCTCACGGGTTGATCCCCAAGCCGATTGACCTGTCAAAATGGGTTTACGACCGATTTTTGCGCGATGCACAGGGCGCGGAACCGGCGCCAGCCGATAGCCGATAGATGGGTAGCCGAAGTGAGTTGCTTCCTACGGTCGTCGCGGGGCGATCAGCCAGGAGCGAGGAGATTAGCCGTCATGGCACATCAAGCGGCCGTTGAGGAAGCTTCGCGCACGAATATAGCGTCGGGGGAATTCGATCTGGCATTCGCCGATCGCTCATATTACACCAGCCAACCATTATTCGAGGCAGAGCAGGATAAGGTATTCGCGCGGACCTGGCAGTTCGCCGGCCATGCGAGCGAGGTGGCGGAGCCCGGCAGTTTCAAGCGCGCCAAAATTGCCGGTCAACCGCTGCTGGTGGTAAGAGGCGAGGACGGCGGCATACGGGCATTCTTCAACACCTGCCGCCATCGCGGCGCGATTGTCGAAACCCGCGAAACCGGTCAGTGCGGCGGCTCGTTTCAATGTCTTTATCATCACTGGCGCTACGACACGCTGGGGCAATTGCGCGCGGTGCCGATGCCTGACGGCTACGGAGATTGGTTTCGCCGCGAGGATTATCCCCTGGTGCAGGTGCCCAGGTGCGAGACATTTTTCGGCTTGATCTTTGTCTCGCTCGATCCCGCGGCCGCACCGTTGGAAGAATTCCTGGGCGCGATGAAACCGCATCTGGCCAAGCAGTATTCCACCAGCGGCAGCCCGTGGGAGATGCTGGCGACCTACAGCTACCGTTTCAAGGCTAACTGGAAGCTGTTCGTGGAAAACAGCGTCGAGGGTTATCACGCGCCGTTCCTGCACCATCTTGCGATGCGTCAGCTCGCGGGCGGCTTTTCGATCGAGGGCCGCGCGCTGGATCTCGGGATTCACGGCATGATCGACTGGGCGGATACCAAAGAGAATATCGAGCATGACGTGCGCGTTCAGACCCATCTGCTGGTGTTCCCGAATTTCCTGAGCCTCTATCATGGCGAGCGCGATGTGCTCGCGATTCGGCAGGTGTTGCCCGAGGCGGTCGGCGCCACCACCGTTAGGTTTTACTCGCTGGTGCGGCATGACACGCCCAAGGAGGCCCGAGACCAGGTGCTAAGCCATTTCAACCTTTTCTGGGGACCGGGCGGGCGCAATGGCGCTGACGATGCATTGACGATGGAACTGATGCAGGAAGGATTGGCCGCCAAAGTGGACGCCAAGGTGCTGGTCGCGCGCGGCCTCGACAAAAGTCCGGTCAGCGATTACTACGACGAGCAACCGCTGCGGGCCTTTTGGCGCGGATGGCGCAAACTGATGTTTTCTGAGACGAACTCGTGACTCTTGTAGGTTAGAGAAGGCTTTTACTTAAAAACGCGAACACATAAGTCGCGAGGCGGATGGGTTCAAAAAGGCTAAATTAAGTGACTCAAAAAAAATTATCTTTTCCGCTGGCCAGACGGTACGACACGGAACTTATTCTCAATGGCGAGGTGAAGATCGAAGGAATCGATCTGGAAATAACCGACTCCGGGCGCCTACCCGCGCCGCTGTTCCGCGAAATGGCCACCACGTTGCCTTACGATATCGCTGAACAGGCGTTCTCCCATTACCTGATCGCCAAGGATCAGGGTAAGCCATTGACCGCCATCCCGGCGTTCCCGAGCCGCTTCTTCCCGCAGATTGGCTTTACGGTAAATCGCCACTCGGGTATCGACGGGCCGGCCGATCTGGCGAATAAGCGAATTGGCGTTCCTTCCTATGCCTACAATCCTGCCGCCTGGATGAGGGGGATACTGGTCCAGCAGTACCATATGAATTTGGATGGAATCGCCTGGGTGGAAGAGGCCAACGACAACTTCTTTCCAGGGCTGGACCATCATTGGGAGAAGCGGGCAAAGATTGAGAAGGTCAACGAACAGGTGATTGAGGTCTTGCGGCCGGAAATGACCAGTTCAGCGCTGGAGTCCGGACGCGTCGATGCCGTGATAGCCCCCGGATGGGGCCCTGCGCTTACTGCCAATACTCGCCGGTTGTTTGGCGATCCCTATAAGGAGATCGCCGCTTATGTGTCGCAAACCGGGGTATTTCCAATCAACACCGTGATCATTCTGAAAGAAGAAGCGGTTGCGGCGAATCCTGGTTTGGTTCCGGCTTTAATGGTGGCGTTTCGCGAGGCTCGCCGGCGTTACAATGAACGCGCTCTCGCGCAGGACAATGGCGATCACATGGGACTTCAGATCGGGCGGCTGAAAGAGCTGAGCGTCTACCCTGATAGCTACGGTATCGAACCAAACCGGGCGGCGATAGAAACGATCATCGGGTATTGCCACGATCAAGGATTGATTCGCCGGCGCTTTAAGGTCGAAGAGCTATTCGCGGTGACCAACTGAGACTTTGTGTACTGCACGATGGGAAAGGAAGTGCGACTTAATCAGGGAGGTTACACCGATGGCATCGATTTGGTCCGATCTTCTGGGCGCCAAAGTTAATTATTACGGGCGCAGGTATCGAACGCGGGTGATCGAGGCGGGCGAAGGCGCGCCGGTGATCTTTATCCATGGGATCGGGGGCCATGCCGAAGCCTACAGCCGCAATCTAATCCGGCTGGGCCGGAAGTTTCGCGCGATGGCGATTGACCTGGTATGGCATGGGCTTTCTTCCAAGCCGCCGTTCAATCCCGCTACGCTCGATACCTATTGCGATCAGTTGCTGGACCTGATGGACACCCTTGGAATCGAGCGCGCTTCGATCGAGGGAGAATCGCTGGGCGGCTGGATAACCCAGTGGATGGCGCTGAACCACGCCGATCGTCTCGACCGCATAGTGTTGAACACTACGGCGGGTATTATATTCGGCTCTGGTACGGTGCAGGAACGTCCGCGCGAGGGAATCGAATTGCTGCGCGACCGATCGCTGGCGGCGATCGCTAATCCGACCTCTGAAACCATCCGCAAACGCCTTGAATGGCTGATGGCCGCGCCCGATCGAGTGACGGACGAGCTGGTCGACATCCGCCAACGGCTTTATTCTGAACCCGATACTCAGCGCGCGCTGCATGCCGTGTTCGACAACGCTTTCAGCAAAGGCGGCGCATTCAGCCGTTATGGAATCAAAGAAGAGCGGCTGGCCGAGATTAAAACGCCGACACTGGTTTTGTGGAGCGACAAGAACCCCGGCAATGGCCCGGACTCGGGCAAGCGGATCGCGAGCCTTATCTCGGGCGCGCAGTTTTATTGCATCAACGATGCTGCCCACTGGCCGCAATGGGAGCAACCTGAGGAGCACGATCGGGTGGTGACCGCCTTTCTGAACGGCGAACGCATAGGCGAGCCGGCGGATTGAAATGGATGCGAAAGGTGCCGCACCAATCCGGTTCCTGCGAAATTTTAATACACTCTGATAAAGCTCGTTAGCGGAGGTAGCATTTTATGGCCAGCGTGGTGTCCAACCCTGAATTAGTGAATAGCAAGCGCGGGCTGGTAAGCCGTCAGCTCTTTATGGACCCGGAAATTTATCAAACCGAGCTGGAACGAGTGTATGCGCGTTGCTGGCTGTACCTGGGGCACGAATCGCAGGTGAAAGAGCATGGCGATTACCTCAGCAACTACATGGGTGAGGACCCGATAATCCTGTGGCGCGACGGCCATGACCGGGTGCGGGCCTATCTGAACTCATGCCTTCACCGCGGTATGAAAGTTTGCCGTACCGATGCCGGCAGCGCGCGCAGTTTCACCTGCAGTTATCACGGCTGGACCTACAACGCGGAAGGTAAACTGACTGGCGTTCCATACTTTCGCGAAGCGTACTTCGGTGAGCTGAACAGAGAGGAATGGGGACTGAAGGAGGTTCCCAGAGTGGTCAATTACGGGGGATTTATTTTTGGCTGCTGGGACGAGAGCGCAATCAGCCTGGAGGAATATCTCGGCGATGTGCGGTGGTATTTGGATATTCTGATCGAAAGGCCGCTGGGCCGGCTGGAAGTGTTGCCCGGGATGCAGCGATACAAGCTTCCCGGCAACTGGAAAATTCAGGCGGATAATTTTGCCGGCGACGTCTATCATGTGCCGTTCGCACACGGCAGTTGGGGCAAGACCGGCATGCCGATTGCCGGCGGAGTAACAATCGACAACTATGCCACTCAGAAGGCCTACTCGTTCGCTTTCAAGCACGGTCATGGTGCGCTGGACATGCGCTTGAACGACGAGACCTACGAGGCGGACCTCGTTCTTGCGCAGCAGTTTGGCCCGGAGACGGTCGATTATATTAGGGAATCCCGCGAACGGTTGCTCAAGCGGCTTTCCGAGCGCCAGGCGCGGATCTATACCTGGGGGGTCGGCAATCTCTTTCCGAACTTCGCGGTCAATAACTTCAGCGCCTTTTTTCCGGTAGGGCTCTACCTGTGGCATCCGAAAGGGCCGGACAAGTCTGAGGTCTGGCAGTGGTGCGCGGTCGATAGCGCGGCGCCGGCGGCAGTCAAGGAGATGGCGCGGGTTGGTTTCACCAAGGTACAGTCGGCGGGCGGCTTCTTCGGTCAGGACGACTCCGACAATTTTGAGCAGGTGACGGAAGCTACGCGCGGAGTGATCGGGCGGCGCTGCTGGTTTAACTATCAGATGGGGCTGGGCCACGAAGAAGATCTGCAAATGGAAGGTTATCCAGGCCACGTGACCCATCGTATGAGCGAGGCGAATCAGCGCAACTTCTATGCATACTGGTCGCAACTGATGGAGCGCGAATAACGATGAAGATGGGTTACAGCATGGAGGGCTGGTGCCGTGGCGCTCTCTGCTAAGCAGGCGGAAATCGAGCAGTTTTATTATCATGAGGCGTTTCTGCTCGACAGCGGGAACTTCCACGAGTGGCTGGATCTGTTCACCGATGATACGCGCTATTGGATTCCAGTCCGGCAGACGCGCGATTCGCGCGAGGAGAGTGTCGGCAAGGAAGACAGCATAGCGCTGGTCGAAGACGACAAAAGTTTCCTGATCTTGCGCGTTAAACGTTTCGATACCGGACTGGCCCACGCCGAACAGCCCCCATCGCGGACGCGGCACTTCGTCAGCAATGTTGTAATCACGGCGGATCGTGGCGAGGTATGCGAGGTGAGATCGAATGTCCTGGTGTTCCAGTCCCGTTACGAGAAATCGGAAAACTTTTTCGTTGGCTATCGGGAGGATGTCCTGCGCAAGGTTGGCGACAGTTGGAAAGTTGCTTCGCGCAAGGTGGTGCTCGATCAACCGGTATTACCGCGCGTACTTTCGATTTTCTTCTGACCCCGCCAGTCAGTTGCATTCGCGAATGAAGGCGCAAGATAGCGCCGGTGCGATCCAGTTCGATTGTAGGAGAATCAGGAATGCCTTTACGGAAAAATGCCACTCGCGATGAGATCTTCGCGTTGGTTGAAGAACTGTCGAAGGAGTTCGCCAGGACTTATCCCGGGCGCGACGCCGCGTTTCAGTATCCGCGCGAGGAGATGGAGACGCTCAAAGCCAGCGGGCTGGTGCGGCTGCCGGTGCCAATAGAGCATGGCGGGTGCGGGCTTTCGGTGTCCGAGATGGTCGAGCTGACGCGCATCCTGGCGCGCGGAAATCCATCGATCGCCCAGATGTACGCCGTTCATGTGGTCGAGGTGCTGCAGGCGGTCGAGCATCTGGCGGCGCCCGCGCTCAAAAAGCGCGTCTACCGCGCGATAGTCGAGGAAAACGCATTCCTGTCGAATGCCTCGAGCGAGCGCCATTCACGTGACCCGATGTCCTGGACCACCACCTTCACCACCGACCCCGCCGGCAAAGGCGTGATCATCAATGGCGAGAAATTTTACTCGACCGGTTCGGCGGCGAGCGATTACCTCTACGTTCCAGGTATCCTCGACGGCGAGGGCATCATAGCCTTTGTGCCGACCAGGTCCGAAGGCGTCGAGCTGGTGGACAATTGGCGTACGATGGGGCAGCGGGGCACTTCGAGCGGCACCACGCTATTCAAAAACGTCTTTGTGCCGTGGGATTCGGTAACCCGGCATGCGTTCGCGATGGGTGAGGCGGACCCGAGGAATTTTTTTGCGCCGATCACGCAAGGTTTTTTTGCCGCGGTCTTTCTGGGCGCGGCCCAGGGAGCGCTGGAGGCGGCAATCGAGTTCGTCAAGACCAAAAGCCGGCCGTGGACTTTTGGAGGCGTGCAGCGGGCGGTCGAGGATCCGTACATCATTCAGGCGGTCGGCAGGATGAGCGCCAGTGTGCGGGCGGCGCAAGCCCTGCTCCGTGAAGCGGAGCAGGTGGTTGACGCCAAACTCAAGGTGCTCGAGAGCGACAACCTGGATCAGATTGCGCAGGCGCGGGCGGAGGCGATGGTCGTGGTGGCGGAGGCCAAGGTGATCTGCACCGACGTGGCCTTGCAGGTGTGTCTGGATGTGTTCAAAGTCTGCGGCACCCGCGCGGCGATGGCCGATCAGGATTTCGATCGTTTTCTGCGCGACGTGCGGACGCTCACCTTGCACGATCCGGTCGAATACAAGGCGAAGTTGATCGGGGATTTTTATTTGCAGGGTAAATTTCCGTTTCCAAGTTTCATTTCCTGAGGCGGTCTGCATCAAGCAAGATACGACGAATGCCAGGGCCGCAGCGGAAGATGGGCTGGCCTCAGTTTTTCAGATGGGAACGTAATGCTTTTTGTGTACAGCAGGATCGAGGAATATTAGCTAAAATGGCAGCCATGACCCAATATTTGCATCCTCCGTATCGAGTTATCGGCACCCGTCCGGTGCGCCCCGACGGTATCGACAAGGTGACCGGCCGCGCGCAGTATGCTGCGGATTTCTATTTGCCCGGTATGCTGTTCGGGAAGGTGTTGCGCAGCCCGCATGCCCACGCGCGGATCAAATCGATTAATGCGGACAAGGCTCTCAAATTGCCGGGCGTGCGCGCGGTGCTGACGGCCGACGATTTTCCCGAAGCGGACCGCAAGCCGATGCAGATGGGTGAGCAGCAGATCAGCCCATATTATTTATCGTGTAACATCATGGCTCGCGGCAAGGTGCTGTATGATGGCCATGCGATAGCGGCGGTCGCGGCCACCAGCGCGAATATCGCCGAAGAAGCGCTGAAGCTAATCGAAGTCGTTTATGAGCCGCTTACACCGGTGATGACGGCTGGGCAGGCGATGAAGCCTGGTGCGACCATTCTGCTCGACGATCTGCGCAATGCTGAAGACGGCCCGGATCGGCCCACCAACGTCGCCAATCATCTACAGTTCAAGCGCGGCGATCTCGAAGCGGGTTTCGCGGCCGCCGACCACGTGGTCGAGCGCGAGTTCCATACTTCGACCGTGCATCAGGGATACCTCGAACCGCACGCCGCGGTCGGCCTGTTCAATTCCGATGGCCATGCGACAGTCTATACCTGCACGCAGGGTAGCTTCACGGTGCGCACACTGGCGACGAAGGTGCTGGGGATGCCGGAGGGCAACCTGAAAGTGGTGCCGAGCGAGATCGGCGGCGGCTTCGGCGGCAAAACCACGCTTTATCTCGAACCGATCGCGCTGCTGCTGGCGAAAAAAACCGGCCAGCCGGTGAAACTCACGATGAGCCGCGCCGAGGTGCTGCGCGCCACCGGACCGACCGCCGGCGGCGACCTGCGCGTCAGGATCGGCGCCACCCGCGAGGGCCGGATCACCGCCGCGCAGGTCTGGATGGCGTACGAGGCCGGGGCATTCCCGGGCTCGCCGATGGCGCCCGGCGCGATGACCATCATCACCTCGTATGACATCCCCAATCTGCTGATCGACGGCTACGACGTGGTGGTCAACCGGCCGAAGACCTGCGCCTATCGCGCACCCGGCGCGACCAACGCTGCGTTCGCCTCGGAAACCGTGATCGACGAACTGGCCGAAAAGTGCGGACTCGATCCGCTCGATTTCCGTATCATGAACGGCGCGCATGAAGGCACGGTGCAACCCTTCGGGCCGGTCTTCAAGCGCATCGGATTTATCGAAACCTGCGAGGCGATCAAGCATAGCGAGCATTACCGTAGCAAGCTCGAGGGGCCTAATCGTGGACGCGGAGTGGCGGCAGGGTTCTGGTTCAACGCCGGGCTGCAATCGTCGGCATCGGTGTTCGTCAATCCGGACGGCACTGCCAACGTTGTCACCGGCTCCGTGGATATCGGCGGAAGCCGGGCCTCGATGGCGATGATTACGGCCGAGGTGCTGGGGCTCGCGGTCGAGGATGTCCGGCCGGTGGTCGCCGATACCGACTCGATTGGCTATACCGATGTGACCGCGGGCAGCCGGGTTACTTTCGCGACCGGGATGGCGGTGTATAATGCTGCGCAGGATGTGGTCAGCCAGCTCAAGGAGCGGGCCGCGAAATTGTGGGAATGCACGCCCGAAGACGTCGAGTTCGACTCCGGTGTGCTGAAGACCCGGGCCGATGTACTCCAGCCGCAGACCATGACACTGAAGGAACTGGCCGCCCGTTTCATCCGTACCGGCGGACCGGTGGTCGGACGGGCCGCGGTCAGCACCGGCGGCGCCGGCGTGGGGCCGGCTTTTGCCGTCGCTTGTATCGATGTCCAAGTCGATCCGGATACCGGCAAGATCGATATTCTGCGGGCGACAATCGCCCAGGATGTCGGCACCGCGATTCATCCGAGCTACGTCGAGGGTCAGCTTCAGGGCGGGGCCGCGCAGGGTATCGGATGGGCGCTCAACGAGGAGTACGTCTACGATTCCAAAGGAATTTTGCGCAACACTGGGCTGTTGGATTACCGGATGCCGACCTGCCTCGATCTCCCAATGTTGGAGACCATAATGGTCGAGGTGCCCAATCCCATCCATCCTTTGGGAGTGCGCGGAGTGGGCGAAGTCTCGATTGTGCCGCCGCCGGCGGCGATCGCCAATGCGATCTACCGTGCGGCCGGGGTCAGAATGCAGGAGCTGCCGATGTCGCCACCGCGCGTGCTCAAAGCCATGCTCGAAAGGCAAAAGTCGATGAACGGCCGAAAGATATCAGGATAAGGTCCGGCGCAGTGATTGGAGCGCCTGCGCGCGGGCGCCGATGGCAGGTAGGTAAATGCCTACCGTCGGCGCACAGCCGAACCATTCGAAGCGCAGCTTAATTGTGATGGCGGCCGCCGGGAACATGCGATCATTGGTGTCGTGCCCAAGTGCCCGGAACTGAAATTATAAAAACTCGATTCGATTGGTGGGCGGTGCTGGTTTCGAACCAGCGACCCCCGGCTTGTAAGCTGTGTTCAGGCCCGAAAACGCCGATGCGATTGAGGATCGTTCGGTAACGGTTGATAGCGCCAAAACCATTGGCGCAGAATGGGTTTCTCGATCACAGGAGGATGCGACTCAGCATTATCGAGTAGGATGAGCTGACATCGGGATAAGGCACAAATTCGGGCACACAGGGCACAAAATTGGGCACAGTGATTTGGGATTGCTGAGTAGCTACAGAGCGAAGGGATTTGCCGTCGTTAGGAAGGAGCTGACGGCGTGGCGATGGTATCGGCGCCGCTGCGCTCGGTAAGGTCGCCGACAATTTCGATGAATGAGTCACTCCCATGAAGCCTGCTCGGGATCCCATCGGCCAGTCGCGCGGTCTGCCAATGCAGGATCGAGCAGCACTGCAGCTTCAGCATAGCCCGCGCGTAGGTCCGGGTCGATGCCGACCTCCTTTGCCAGCTTTCGGTACGGTACCGCCCAATCCGTTGGCGGGGGAGGGAGGCGATCCGGAAGACCTTGTTGACGCCTTCCCTCGAAGACTCCAACGAGTGCACTGCGAAGGCGCGCCGCGTCCAGCACCATGAGCTGTTTCACGAGGACAAGATCGATCAGATCTTTTGCGCGACTGCTCCGCTGACCTTGGCCGTAAGTTCTGGTGTACGCATGGACCTTCTCCGCGACGTGTTGTTCGAACGGCAGGACCGGCACTTCGATTGGCTCAATATCGGCGAATGCCAGAAGGTCCGGAGCCTGAATGGTTTCAGGTTTCCATCCCAGCGGGTCTGAGAATCCGATGTCGACCATGACCTCCTCGAACCGCCTGCCGCCGAGCTCTGCCCGGACGCGGTATCTCACCGCCACGCCCTCGAGCATTTCACCAGGCGCGCCGACCTTTTCGATGTCGAAAGTGAAGAAGTCATCGAGATCGACAGCTTGGACGGCGATGAGGTCGGAGGTGGCCGCCGCCTCGTTGTCGCCGCGAACGAGATCCATATCTTTCGTGGTCCGCGTGCGTTCTCCCAGCCGGAAGTCGAGGGCCAGCGCCCCCTTGAGAACCCAGCGATCTGGCGCAGCGATGGCGAGGCGCACAAGTAGGCGGTCGAAGACGACTGCCTTTCGCAAGCGAACCAGCGAAGTGCCCCTGTCACGAGATCGCGTGAGCAGGCGCTGCTCAAGTGCCTGACGAAATGCGGCTCCGCTTCGGTACTTCACTTGCGATGTCGCTCCTCGATAACTTGTCGAACAAGGCGCTCGACTCGACCTCCACACTTGCGATGTCGCTCCTCGATAACTTGTCGAACAAGGCGCTCGACTCGACCTCCACGGGTCTTTGCAACGCCGAGAAGTTTTGATTCGGTTGCCATGCCTCGGTCGAGTGCTTGGCTGACCGCTGCCATTATCTGCTCTGGGGCGGTTCCCGCCTGGGCCGCATCTATGATGGAGCGGGCTGGTGCGGTCACTCGCATCCCATCGCGGATCACGACGTCGGATTTCCCGAGGCGCCGCGTTGTCGTGTGGATCGCGACCCCCGGGAATGGGGAACGGTAGCGCCTCGCTCTGGGGACGGTGAGATGAACGACCTCCGGTACCACGTCGGAAAGCCCAAGAATGTCGAGCGCACTGTCATGTGACACTACGGCCACTTCTTTTCCCGTCGCAAGCCACGCGGCGATTACGTCCTCGCGTGGTGAACTCGGGTATTCGCGAAGTCGGTAGAGCCCTTGGTGGACTCGGAGGAAGCGACCCGACTTGGCATGATGGGCAAGCAGCGCTCTGCTGTAGCCGCATGTCTGCGCCTGAGCCGCGGTGAAGTATCCACCCTGCTCGGAGGCGAGTTCAAAGAGTCGGGCGTGGCTTGGCTTGCTGCCGTTGTCCCCATCGATGTCATGCATAGGTCAAATTATACTTGACTTTTTCATGACATCAAGTTTCAAAATTGGACTACCTGTGGCCCAATTCCTTACGCCGTCAATGCCGGGTTCCCACAGAGCGCGCTGGCTTTTCCTTTTCCGGAAGTGATCTCGCCGTTTCGGCGAGCACCGTTTCAGTCCCCTCCTCATCGGGGAATCCGGTTCAACTCCGGGGCGCTGTGTGCTGGTCCTGAGCGCGGGCGCGGGTTTCAGTCCCCTCCCCATCGGGGAATCCGGTTCAACGAATATCCGCAGCCCTGTAAGCCCGGCGATATCGTCGATGTTTCAGTCCCCTCCTCATCGGGGAATCCGGTTCAACCAGTCGCATCAGATCGCTCTCGACGACGCCATTTACGGTTTCAGTCCCCTCCTCATCGGGGAATCCGGTTCAACGTCTTTGGCGAACGCGGACTGCATCGCCGGGCCACCGTTTCAGTCCCCTCCTCATCGGGGAATCCGGTTCAACCCGCACGGCGACTCATGCGGCAGTTTGCCCTGGTCTGTATGTTTCAGTCCCCTCCTCATCGGGGAATCCGGTTCAACCGATAAAGGCCGGCTCTGCGTTGCCTTTACGATTCAGGTGTTTCAGTCCCCTCCTCATCGGGGAATCCGGTTCAACTTACCGAACCAGTCCAGATCGGTCCGTCATATCCGAGTAAGTTTCAGTCCCCTCCTCATCGGGGAATCCGGTTCAACAGTTTTCAAACAAAACCAAGTCGAGATGACGAAGAATGTTTCAGTCCCCTCCTCATCGGGGAATCCGGTTCAACCGGGGGAAGGTGATATCAGCGTGCGCGCGGATACCAGCGTTTCAGTCCCCTCCTCATCGGGGAATCCGGTTCAACACGATCTGCCTCGGGCGGCTCATCGCGAACTTATGTCGTTTCAGTCCCCTCCTCATCGGGGAATCCGGTTCAACATCGCGGCGACCGCGTGAGCGTGCGCGGTATCGAGCGAGTTTCAGTCCCCTCCTCATCGGGGAATCCGGTTCAACCGCGGCTGTCGCGCGTCTTCGGCGGCGAGCTGGTTGTTTCAGTCCCCTCCTCATCGGGGAATCCGGTTCAACTATCGCCGCCGATCGGCGGGCGCGGGAAAGCCTTGCGCCGTTTCAGTCCCCTCCTCATCGGGGAATCCGGTTCAACGAGTGACTATCAGGGGATGCCAGCGCGTCATGTACGAGTTTCAGTCCCCTCCTCATCGGGGAATCCGGTTCAACGTCGCGGCGAATAAGACCCTCACCATGGAATACCTCGAGTTTCAGTCCCCTCCTCATCGGGGAATCCGGTTCAACCTGGTTAAGCGGCTTGACTCGCTCTATCGCGACTCCAGTTTCAGTCCCCTCCTCATCGGGGAATCCGGTTCAACTGCAATGGGTGACGATGGCGAACGGATGATCGAAGGTTTCAGTCCCCTCCTCATCGGGGAATCCGGTTCAACGGCGGGATCGGCTGCTGCGCGGTGCCGCCCTGATTCGTTTCAGTCCCCTCCTCATCGGGGAATCCGGTTCAACCAGACAAGACCTGATCGCCCGCGGCGGGCGAGATCATCGTTTCAGTCCCCTCCTCATCGGGGAATCCGGTTCAACAACACGATTCCTTATGCCCCGTTGACGCGGTAGACGCACGTTTCAGTCCCCTCCTCATCGGGGAATCCGGTTCAACACGTTTTTCGATTCCCCAACGTTGGCTCGGAAGCCCGTTTCAGTCCCCTCCTCATCGGGGAATCCGGTTCAACACAGATCGGAATCTGGCTGGCGAAAGTCGATTTGCTGTTTCAGTCCCCTCCTCATCGGGGAATCCGGTTCAACTTGCCGCTGTGCGCAGGGACGGCCCGAGTCGCTGAGTTTCAGTCCCCTCCTCATCGGGGAATCCGGTTCAACGCGCGATGCTGCCGCTGCAGCGAGATGCAATGGCATTGGTTTCAGTCCCCTCCTCATCGGGGAATCCGGTTCAACTGGATTTGCCCCGGTTTGATGGACACTCCGAAAAGCGCGAAAGTACGCGCGCAAGGAGTGCACGGTGGAGAAGGACGGGAAACGGAAGCGGCGGAAGTTTTCGGATGAGTACAAGGCCGAGACGGT
>DAHVFB010000042.1 GCA_027317185.1 Deltaproteobacteria bacterium | reverse complement strand
CTTCAGCACCATCGCCTCCAAGCCGATGAATATGCTGTTGCACAACGGCTTTCCGAAATACTACGCGATCCCCGACGGTGATCAGTTGAGCGCCAACCTGATGGGTTTTTTCTTCGCCGCGGCCGCGCCCGACGAAGCGCAAAGCTATTTCGCCAACGCGCCCTCGACCACCAGCGCGTGTATCCGTATCCTCCTGCCCGATCATACCTACGCGCGCCTCAAGCGGATCCGCGCCGACATCGATACTTTTATCCACGAACGGGTCGCCACCGATCCGGGCCTCAATCAGGTTAGACTGCGCTACCTGGGCGGCGAAGCCGGCCTCTATCTGGCCAGCGATGACGTCGCCGCACAGCTCAACCGTCGCAACCTGAGCCTTGTGCTTATCGCGATTTTGCTCGGCTGCTGCGTCGCGTTCCGCTCGGTCACCGCGGGCGTGCTGTTCGCGGCCGCCGGCGTCGCCGCAAATTTTATCGCCTTCGCCTATATGAATGGCCGCAATATCGGCCTGACCGTCGATACGCTGCCGGTGATTTCGCTGGGTATTGGACTAGGAATCGACTATGGCATCTATACTGTCGCGCGGATCCGCGACGAAGTGATCTCCGGAATGAAGCTCGACGATGCGATCAGCTCGGCGATTACCAGTACCGGCGTATGGGTATTCTGGACTTTCGCCGTGATGGTCAGCGGAATTTTCGCGTGGGTATTCTCGCCCCTCCTGTTTCATAATGAAATGAGTATTTTGCTGATTCTCCTGATGGCGGTTAACCTGATCGTCGGTGTGCTGATGCTCCCGGCGTATATCGCATGGCGCCGTCCACGCTTCATCACCCGCTACGAGCGTGGCGACCGCGCCTCGCATGCGCCGCAGGCAGCCGGTGCATGAGCGTTGTGATCGGCCGCGCGGCGCGATGGCCAACTCAACGCTTTCTCAGCGCCTCGAGCTCGTCGAGCGTGCGCGGCCAGTCCGCGTGGAGCAGGCGCGAGATCGCGCGATCGGCGAGCAGCCGTCCGCCGGTCTGGCAGACCGCGCAATAGTTAGTCTCATTGCTGGCATAGCGGATACGCTGAACCGGCGCGCCGCAGCGCGGGCAGGGCTGTCCGTAGCGCCCATGGACCGCCATCCCGGGCCGAAACGCGGTCACCTTTTCGGGAAATGCGCCGGCCGCGTCGGCGCGCAGCCGCTCGGTCCATTCGCGCAGCGTGGCGGATATCGCGTCGTGCAGCCGCGCGATATCCGCCTCGGACAATTTCCGCGTCATCGCGATGGGCGAAAGTTGCGCGCGATGCAGTATCTCGTCGGAATACGCGTTGCCGATACCGCTGAAGATATGCGGATCGGTCAGCGCCCGCTTGAGCGTATGGTTCGCCGATCTGAGCGCCGCGCTGAATCCGGCAAGGTCGGTCTCGAGCGGCTCGAGTCCGCCCGCGCCCAACGCATTCAAACCCGTCTCGCCCGCGGCGACATGCAGGGCGGCGCGCCGCTGGGTGCCCGCTTCGGTCAGCCAGAGCCATCCATGGTCGAATTCAAAGATTGCCTGTAGATTGCGGCCGGTGAGCTTGGGCGCGGCGATGTCCCAATGCAGGCGCCCCGCGATCATCAGATGGAGCACCAGCCAGAGATTTCCGGCCACGCCGATTGCGATACGCTTGCCGACGCGCCTCACCTCATTGACCATAGCGCCATGCACCGCGCTCAGCGGCGGCTCGACCGAGCGCAGCAGAAACGGCGAGCGGACCACGACGCGGTTCAGCCGATGACCGACGATACGCGCGCGCATCGCTTCGACGTAGACGGTTATGTCAGGCAGTTCCGGCATGCGACGCTCATGCGGCGGCGGTGCGCCGGGCTGATCGCCGGCGCCGCTATTGTTATATGTATCTAATTCTATATTTATTACTATTAAGGAGTAACCACGCCACGCCGATGAAATACTTTCTCGCCAAGACCGATCCCGAGACCTATTCGATCGACGATCTCGAACGCGATCAGGCCACTCCGTGGGACGGGGTGACCAACGCGCAGGCGGTCGCCGCGATCCGCCAAATGCGTCCTGGCGACCGCGTCTTCATCTATCATAGCGGGGGTATTTCGAGCGTGGTTGGAATTGCCGAGGTGCGATCGGAGCCGCGCGACGATCCGCGCAATCCGAAATCGGCGGTGGTCGAGATGGGTTTTGGCGCGCGCCTGGAACCGCCGGTAAGCCTGGCCGAGATCAGGCAGAGCGGAGAGTTCGACGATTGGGCGCTGGTGCGGCAGGGCCGGCTCTCGACGATGACGGCGCCGGCGCAATTCGCCGCCTGGATGCGCAAGCGTTATCCCAAGGCGAAGATTTAGCGCCGCCGCGGCCCCGATGATGAGCCGGAGTTCTCACTCGAAGCGGTGGGTTCTACTAGGACGCGCTAATCTAGCGGTAGCGGACCGGATCCATTACGTTGTCCAAGCTGTACTGTGCGCGTCCATTTCAACGTTCAGATCCATGCAGAAAGCAAAGCGGACCTTGCGGCCACCAGATATAGCCTCCTGTTTTTGTGCTTTCGTTAGCACGTCTCCAAAAGGGATTTTAATTCGGCGGGGCCTGCCGCCTAACTGCCCGCAGTTATAAGTAGTGTCCTTCCACGTATTCACCTGCACCGCGAACCTAATGGCGTTTGGCGGTCGAAACTTTCCCGCGCAGAGTCTCGCGCAACGCAGCGGCGAGGAACTGTGGCCCCTCGATTAAATCGCGACGCCAGAGCTTGGTTGGCTCCGAAGCGAGCCGCCAGAGCCATTCGAAGCCAAGGCGGCCGATCCAGTGGGGCGCGCGTTTGACGCTACCACTAATAAAGCGGAAGGCCGCTCCAACCCCTGCTACAACCGGAACGCGAAGCTGATCACGGTGCTGGTATATCCACCAGTCCTGTTTGGGCAGGCCCAGGCTGACCCATAAAACATCTGGCTTGGCATTATTGATCTGCTTGATAATCGCCTGGTTTTCCTCATCGGTCAGGGACCGAAACGGCGGCGACAGCATGCCCGCGATATGGTGGCCTGGATAGCTTATCAGGACTTTTTCCTTGAGTGCTGCGAGAGTCTCTTCCGTATCGCCAAAAAAAAAGCTGCGGTATCCCGCGACATTTGCTTTGGCTAGAAAGGCAAGCAGGAGATCGGGACCTGGTACCCGTTCCGGAAGAGCTTCGCCGCGAAGGCGTGACAGCCAGACCGGTGCGATCCCATCCGGACAAAAAAGGTCCGCCGAATTCAATACCTTCTGAAACTCGGGATCCTTATGCGCCTCCCAGAGGCCGTGAAAGCCTGTAGCTACAACGAAACGCGGCTTCTCTCCTAGCTCCGCAATCCATTTCTCCAGCAGAGCCGCGGCTTCCATAAGCGTTACTTTGCTTACACGACATCCGAGTATATCGACGGTGGGTGCCGATGCGGCGGAATTAATTTGTGCGGATAAACCGGCGCTCAAGATTCTCCGCATAAGGCCCCCTTTTTACGCGCGGTGGAATGTCTTAAGGAGGCATCAGTTATTCGGCGATACACGCCAATGACGATGAGAGCATTTGGCCGACATGAGTTTCAATTGCAACATGAAACATGTTCCGATTAGTCACCGGCGAGCGATGGAAGATTACTGTTGCTAACGATCGTGAGCGGCGCGGGCAATCGGAATATTCGCGGTTTCCGGAATCACCGCGCGGCGTGCGCGCCGTGCACTCGCACGGCGCGTAAACTCCCGATCCCATTCGCCCAAATAAACTATCGCGGGCAGTTGCAACAGAAGATCCACGCTAAACAGCGCGGCACAGTTCTCCGGATAGCTGCGCATTGTCAAAAACGCCACAACGCCTGCGACTTGCAGCAGAGTTGTACGTTCATCGGGCTGCATCAGGTGGCGGCGGCTAAGTGCCCGTGCCAGCAACACCCACGAAAGGATTAGGCCTCCGATATAGCCTGCCCCGCCAAGAAATCCGCCGCATAGCAATGCGTACAGGATGGCGTTCTGCGTGTTGCCGACTATCGTTAAGACTCGATGATCCGCTTGTGGACCATATCCTATAATCGGTGCCTCTTTTATCAGTTGCCAGGCTTCGCGGAAAATGTAGATCCGCCCGGACATCGACTCGAGCTGCGCCCCCTGCTCGCCCCGGGTGGCGTGCAGATAGAGGTGACGGACAGTCTCTCCCGGTATAAATCCGAATATGAATACGGTCACCAGAAGTACGGCTGACACGATGCCAACGCGCCGAGGCATGCCTTCCATGAAGACCATTACAAAACTCAGTGCGAAGCCGAAGGAGACGAGTGAACCGCGCGACTGCATTACCCACACCAGGTAGGCCGTTGACGCGAAGACCGCAGCCCACAGGATTCGGACAAAGCCGCGCGCCTTCCAGAGCAATACAAACACCACTATCGCGGGTACGGCCGCGAGCCGCGATATTCCCGATGCGCGTACCATAGGCATTGCGGCTACCGTCGGCATCCGCTCAAGCGCTCCGTAGCCGCTCATCCCGATCGACGTTTCTTCGAGCAGTTGGCCGCGCGCCACCCAAACTACGATCGCCAAAACTGCAAAGCCCAAAACCCAGTTCAGGCGGTTGAGAGCGCCGGCGTGTTCGGCGGTGGGCGACTCCTGCATGTACATTTCGGTAGCCGCGAAGGCGCTCAGGTAGGCAAAGCCCCAGTAGGCGTAGTCAAACCACGGATCGGCGTAAAAGCCGGCAACCAGACAGACAATTCCATAGTAGAGCCAGAGTGCTTCCGGCCAGGTGAAACTGCGCATCGCGCGTTGCTTGCGTATTAATATATGGCAGAACCAGGCGGCCAGAACCGCGAGGGGGAAGGCGGCCCGGACGCCGTTGAATAACCCGGCCCAGCTTCCCTCCATAATGTCCAATTGCAGATTCCATGGTCCAGTATTGATTGATACCCACAGCAGGAGCCAGCATACGGCTCCAACATTCAGCCCCCCTGGGCTCAATGCCCGTCTCAGATTCGCCAAACTGGACGTCTGCTTAGCGCGAGGAATGGGCCGTCACCTCGATTGCGGTTCTTGCTCCAACGCTGCTCTTCTCACATGCGGCACGGAGCACACGGCCATAGACAAGATCGATTGCCTCTCCTTTCGCTTCCCAGGAAAATTCGCGCGCCCTGCGCAAGGCACCCTCGGCAAGCCTGCGCCGCATCGTTTCGTCGCGCGCGATCGAAACAATAGAGCGGCTCAATTCGGTCGCGAAATCGCGCACGTTCCCGATCGGAATCTTGATGCCGCAGCGCTCATTTATGACATCCGCGAATCCGCAATGGTCCGGGCATACGACCGGCACGCCGTTGGCCAGCGCTTCAAGGATAACGGTGGATGTGAGGTCTTTGAGACTGGTCGTCACGAACAGATGCGCCGATCGGAGACCGGCGAGCGCCTCGGCCCGGGATACCTGGCCGTGCCATACACATCGCGAACCGATACCCAGTCTGGCGATTAGTCGTTGCCATGTACCCGCACACGGCCCATCCCCGTAAATGTCCAATCGCCATTCTGTCGCACTAGGCATCTCCGCCAAAGCGCGCAGCAGCAGGTGCAATGCCTTGCCCGGCAGATGGCGCCCGATCCACACGAGCCGCAGCGGCTCTCCATTGCCACGTAACGAGTATCTATCTGCGGTTCCTGGGGGCAGTCCAACTTCACAGATTACTTCCGAATCCACACCGTACCAGCACCGAATTTCGCGCTGGATACTGCTGGTTGCGGCGATCACTCCCGGACCTGCCGCGGCGAACGCCTTGCGCGGCTCCCGCAAGAACCGCCGATGCATCGAGTTCACGACGTTGCGTGCCCCATAGTACATCGCGCCACGCGCACCCATCGTGGGCAGCAGACGCGGCGGAGTATTCTCCAGTCCTCCAATCGGTCCCCAAACCAAAGGAATACCAAGTTTCCACAGATGTCCGGGAAAGCGAAATCCCACATAGGTAACCTGGTGAACAAGGTCGAAGTCTATCTCGCGATGAAGCTGCTTGCCTAGAACAAATGCACTAATCAGCCAAGATCGATATGCCCAGTTCATGATCGGCTTGACGAGCGAGCTTTCGATTCTGATCCATGCGGGCGTTGGCCGGTAATGCCATGGTTTTTGTTCGACGTAAGCAAAGTGCAGGCGGCCAAGCTTATCGGGCCGGTCACGCAACGCTTTTTCAATATCGCGCCGATGATATGCCGCAGTTAGCACCCATACTTCGTGATGCTGCGCGATGGCGGTCACCCAACCCCATCCCACGCCCTCTTCCGACCCGTAAAACGGGTTACATGCATATGCGCAAGCGAGCACCCTCATTGCCGCAGTTCGTCATCAAAGCAAGTTCGCATCTCGCGATCCATTTCAAAAGACCCACACCGCGCGAAGGACCAACCGACATGTGGCGCGCACGGAATTGCGAAACTCATCCTCAGGTTTTCTGAAAATATGCGTTGAGGACCATTCCCGCACTACACCAGTCACTAAGTCGCATAGCAGCATACGTGGCTCTCCAGCCGAGAGCGCCAACCAAACGCAACCGGGCCATCCGTTCGATTCTTTGTCGCGGTACTTTTGACACTGTTTCAAATACACGCAGGCTAAAGCCATTATTCACAAACAACTCGCTGAGACCTCGCCGACTAAAAAAATTAAGATGTTCAGGCGGACTTACAAACATATCGTTGGTGCCTTGAAGGCGCGACAGGAGTGAGCCGAAATGCGGTACCGCTATCGCGGCGATTCCTCTTGGCCGCAATACCACGTGAAGATTTTTCACCGTATCAAGTGGATTCAGCATATGTTCCAGCACTTGACTGAGTAGCACAACGTCACATGAGCCTGGTGTTTGTTCCGCGAATGCACGGTCAAAGAGCCGTTGTTGTGGGCTGAATCCATTTACTTCACGGAATACGGCGCTAGCGTTTCCGTTCGGTTCTATTGCGCTTACCCGAAATCCACGCTTTGTCGCGACCCGCGAAAACGTCCCGTTGCCAGCACCAACATCGAGAAAGCAGCGGCCTTCGGCCAGTTTCACACACCTATCAATCATGGTTTCAGCGTCGCCCCACGACGTTGGATAGTATGTCGCATCGATTAAGTCTGCTTCTCTACGAGTGAGCGAACCGTACGCCGGGTTCGTATAGAGTGCGGCTAGCTGGCTGCCGTGCGGACGTGGCCAGACGAATCCTGACCGACAGGATTGGCACCTCCAAATCTGGTACTTTGCCGACCCGGTAAGTTTATCTTGCCATAGTGCCGCGATACCCCTAACGCAAAACAAACACTTGTCCGCTACCAGCATCTCGGGTAAAGAAGACGCCGCTTTCATGACACACATAGTCCTATAGGCGCCCCCGAAAGGCTGCCGTTCGGCCAAGATGATCGCCGATCCTCCACAATTGTATTTTGTCCGAATGCGTTAGATATCGGCCTTTGCCGTCGGCGAGAACTGCGCCTTTCAACTCTACTATTTGAGAGTACCGCTTCGCGCTATGGAAGCAATATATTTCTGATTTCGGCCAGATTGCCGAATGCGCGGCGAGCGGAGAATATCTCGGAATACATGATGGCATTGCCTACTGTTATGCCCAGCCGGCTAATCATGCCCAGCCAGCATCGCGGAACTGATAGTTGATGCTTTCTCACGAAATACAGCCGATTGCGGATTTCCGTCCGTCCGAAGCGAAATCCATCCAGATGGCGCACCGGAGATGGATAGTGGCCATAGCACGCGTCGGCGACCACCGCCAGACGCCAACGCCGCCGTACTGTGAAGCTGAAATCGAGATCCTCCAGATAGCTGTAGCCGATGAAAAATTCGTCAAATTGACAGGTTTTCAGTATATCGGCACGCCAGATGACGGCGCCGCTCGGCAGCCAGTCAACATACGTCGTCTGGTTCACCTCACCGATCATGGTCTGCCAGCCCGAGGGCAGCACAACGCCGGGCGTGGGGCTGTACAAACCTAGCGCTTCGGCGATGCGGGTCCGCTTGAGTAGACCGGCCTGCATCGCGGGATGATTAATCATATTGAAAGCGCATCCGCCGAGGTCCGCCGGAGCCGCTTCCCAGTACGCCAACATCCGTTCGAGGGCGCCAGGCTCCAGTGCGGCATCGTCGTCCAGAAAGCCCGCAAGATCAGTTCCCGGGGAAAGCGCACGTATACCGGCGTTGCGTTGCGCCGCCGCTGACGGTGGTCTGTACCGGATGTAATTCAGCTCAAGAACAGTTGCAAACTCGGTGACAACCGCCTCGACCGGCTCGTCGCTGCCATCAACGATGATAACTCCATCGGGACGAACCGACTGATCGGCAAGGCTTCGCAGCATCTTGCGAAGGTCGTCGGGACGATCTTTGGTAGCGATAATGAAACAGACCGTTTTCACAATCGCGGCCGGGCAGTTTCTGCATAATGCTGATGAGGCGAGGCGTCATCCACTCGGGTCTGCGATTTATGCGCTCCCTTCGATTCGGCAAACCGTTCGACAGCTTCGCGCAGACCACGCATATAGTGTGCGGCGGAAAACCGTTCAGCTTGGCAGCGTAGATGATGGGTCAACTCCGCACGCAGCGACTCGTCACCCAGCACAGCAATTATCTTCTCAACGGCGTCATCGTCGTTGTGATACAGGAGTGCGTCACTGTCGAGGATCTCAGCGGGTCCGCCTTCGACGGGTGCGAATGTGATGCATCCGGTCTTGATCATTTCCGCAACGGCAATGCCGAAGCCCTCGCCCTCCGCACCATGGATGCCGTAGCGGGCTGATGTCAGGATTTCCATTTTGCGGTGCTCAGAAACGGAACCTTCCAGAACCACCCAAGGCAATTCCTGCACGAGCGAATGAATTCTCCGCGCGTAGACATTCGCGCCAAAACCGCCGACCAAGCGCAAGCGGATCTCGTACCCACGGGCCCGAACCCTGGTGAGGATTTCTACCACCCGTTCGAGGCGCTTCTCTTCTGAGATTCTACCCATGCATACAAACTCGTCGTTGCGGAGGCTGAACGGAATTTCACTGATAGTGCCAGAAACTGGAGGATAGAGCACGCTGCATTTCACGTGATGCTTTTGCTCAATGACAGACGCTATCCAAGCGGAATAGGCGAGCAACACGTCATCTCCGTCGAATAAATCGCGGCCTGTCGGCGAGCTGATCGTGCGTGCCAGAAAAAGATAAAGTGAACGAAGCTGAGAGACGCGGTGAAATATACTCGCCAAGCCACCGGGCGGTCGAACGAAGTGCCGACGCAACTCTTCGTCCCAGGATAAATCGAGCAGATGAATAGCAGGTACCCCGAAGTCGCACAAATTGTAAGCGCTAATAAGAATATCATATTCCGAAATCCCGAACCGGATAGCACGTTGGAAAAAGGCGCCGCGCAATGCCCCCGCACTCCGGCTTTGCCGCAATCCGAGCGGCATTTGGAACACTCGCACTGCCACCTCCGCCGGTGCCACAGCAGTTCCGTAAAAGCGATTCAGGGCATTAAGATCGAATTGATTCGTAGTAATTATCGTAACCCTGAAATCTCGTTTCAGAGCCTCGACTCCCCACATCACAAGCGCCTCCGACCCTCCTCGCCCAATTCGCGGATGCACCAGTGCTATCGAAAGTCGTTTGCAAGACTTCATAAAGCCCGCTTCGAGTAACGAGCAACCAGACCACAATCGTCACATTCAAGTCGCTTTAATACATCATCGACCGCCGCCGCATAACTGTTATAATGCGACCGATTAGAGTGTCTTCGAATCGCGCCGCGCACCCGCCACAGTGATCGGAGCGCGGCGCAGATAAGCACAGATGCGGCGCTGTTACCAGCAGCGAGGCGCACTATGTTGACCAGATCGGTACGGCCCCATTCCACTTCAAGAGTATTGGCCGTCGCCGCGGCAGAAGCTTGATGTCCCCGCGCGAGCATCACGCAAGCATGCCGGAGGAACCGCCAATTCAGGCCATCTCTGACTATTCTCTGCATCGCGCCGGCCTCATCGGACGAGATTGCTCCTTCCGTGCGCGCCTGGGCGATCGCGCCTTCGACGCTCCTGAAGATCGCCAGACTTCGGTCTGCCGAATACTCTTCGCCGCCGTCCGCGGCTGACGCGCTGCCATGATGCAGATTCATCACAGCGCAAGCCTGCGGAGCGACGATTGCCGTACTCCATACCGATAGCCGAAGTAAAAGCTCCACATCGCCGCCATATCCTAACTCGGGTTTAAGGCCACCCGCAGCAGCCACTACTGCCGTTCTGAAGAGCGAACTCGTCCAGGTTATCCAACTGCCGGGGAAAAGTGCCCTGAAGATCGCCGAGCGCTGGACGCTCCCCTCCAGGTTCCACCCTTCGACGGGCGCAGCGACGATTCCGCTCTCATCGACAAACAGCAGACCGCCAAAAAAGAAACCCGGAACACAATCTGCCGACAGCATTCTGATCGCGGTTTCGAAAAAGCCAGGCAACAGAAAATCATCGTCGCCCAGAACGTTGAAGTACGGTGTTTGAACACGAGCAATACCGAATGCAAAGTTCCGCATCATCCCGATGTTGTTCAGATGGCGATGATATTCCACGCGCGAGTCGCTACGTGCGATTCGCGCGACGACTTCAGCCGTGTCGTCATCGGAAGCGTTGTCATACACGCAGACCCGGAAGTTCGAATACGTCTGCCCGAGGACGCTCCGAATCGCGCGCTCAAGAAGGCGCGGCCGACGGTAGGTCGGAATGACGGTGGTAATCTCCGGATGCATCCTTTGAGGGCAATCTTCAGCCCTTTCGTGGGAACATCAAGTCTTCGCGTGCTACCCGCAAACTTCGCCAACGAATTGGTATAGCCGACTTCGCGAACTCATTATGCACAAGGAGATGCGGAATTCAGCCGGCAGGCAAGCCGCTATGTGCGCGGAACAGCAACTATAATCGGTATTTACTGTTGAGAGCCCAGGCGATTCAGACTCTCGCGAACCAATGGCATATAGGAGATGCACTGGCGACGTGGAAGGGTTTGTCCTAGTCCGTACCGTCTTTTTTGCAATACGCGTTGCGTTTGCTCGATCAAGCCTGTCAGCACACGAGTCGCGGGCGCAGGAATAACGCGTGAAATAATACATAACGTGCACAGACTGACGGCCGAACACACGCCTTGCAACTTCTCTCTTAATATACGTACTGCTTTTAGTCCTTCGTTGTAGGAACCGCGGGCAACAGCCTCTCCTCCCGCGCGAACGATCCGGCGCCGCAGCCGGGCCTGAAAGAGTTCTCGCGCTAACTCGCCGTGGTGTTTATCCAGCCCTCGCATCGCGGCCAGATGGTGCCCGATTCGGTCCCATGGAACGAACTGCTTATCTATTGAATCGTGCGCTACTGCGGCAGACGCCTGCTCAGGGTGCGAAAAGAGAATGGCGGCTGGCGAGGGTGAGATGAAGATGGGATATTGTCCGGCTATTCTCAGTTGGAGGTCGACATCAAATAGAGTGCCGGTAGCCAGATCCAGGCCCCCCACCCGACTCAGCGTATCGCGTCGAAATATAAAACCGGCCCAGTCCAAATGCCCTTTTCTTAGCATTTCGAATAGACCTTTCGGAGGTTGAAGCAAGCCATGGGTATAGCGACGGACAGGAACGTCTGTAACCTCGCCGTTCATTTTGGCGTCGATTGTCGCTCCAATATACGCCGTAATCTCCGGAAAGCGCGCAAACGCATGAATTGCTGAAGCAAAGAAAGACGGCAAGAGCACATCATCGTCGCACAATATATTAAAGAATGGTGTGGATACTTTTTCTATTCCTGATACGAAATTGCCTACCAGGCCGATATTCTCCGGATGACAGTGGTACTTGACCCGCGTGTCGCGCCGGGCCAATTCCGCAACCAATTGCGAAGTCCTATCACCCGAAGCGTTATCGTAGATATGAACTTCCATGTGCGAGTACGTCTGGCAGAGAACACTGCGGATCGCTCGCTCGAGCAATCGCGGGCGGCGGAAGGTGGGTATGATTGTAGTAATTTGCGCGTCCACTTACAGCCTCGATCTCACCTGTTCACTTGCGGGCCTCGAGCAGAAGTTCATCTCCGGCGAGCGCGTTCGACATGCGCATCAGCAAGCCGGCAGCCGTGGCCGCACGCCCATAAACGAGAGTCCATAGCGATGTCGGCGGAGGCGTATTTCCGCGGCCAGACCGGCGGATAAAACGACTGATAGTAAACGTGAACGAGGTAATGCGAAGTGTACTGGAGACATTGATCTTCGTGAAGCCCGCATGCGCGGCAATCATCGAAAGTGTACGACCATTGAATAGCTGCAAGTGACGCGGCGGATCTAGGTTCACCCAGCAGGCGCGGAAATGTCGATGACCCCATCCGGCGGCGTTGGGCGTCGTGATCACCAGCGTTCCACCGGGCCGGAGCACCCGGTGGATCTCGGCGACGGTGGCGAGCGGATTATGAACGTGCTCGATTACATGGCTTAGCAGAACCAAATCGAACGATTCGTCAGGGTAATGCTGAGCTGAGAGGCTGCCCGTCTGCACCGCCAGACCCTTGCGTCGCGCCGTCGCGACCGCCTCGGGATCAAAGTCCACACCTTCCGCCCTCCAGCCGAGGTCCCGGGCAAGTTTGACCACCGAGCCGTCACCGCATCCGACATCGAGCATCCGCCCTTTTTGAGAAACCGCCAAATAGCGCAGCGGGATGTCCAGCCCGTCGCATTCGATGCGTGACAACAGGATAGGCAGCGCAAGCAGCCATCCGAGGGGCTTTCTTGCGCGCTCGATATAATTAAAGCGATAGGCCTGGTAGGCGGAGCGGAATACGTTTGCGGTGCGCCGAGTGAGGCTGGATGGCGGTTGCGCTGCCGGTCCTGACGCTTCGTGGGTAAAATAGTTTATATAGGCATTGCCGATATCCTCTTCGAACGGCATCGGATCGAGCCAGATAAGACCGCATTCCGGATTCGCGCATTGCTTGAAATGCCACTCGCCTGGAACGCCGAACAGGCGATCGCGCAAATCATTGTAGAGCCGGACACCCGCCGTCTCGCATAGTAAACAATTTGGGCAGGGACGGCTCCGGATTTGAGCGGCCGGCGAATTATCGAGCGCGAGATTCGCTACGGTCATTGCGCCTCACCAATTGCGTAATGCCGGCTACTACGAAGATACTCACGCGCGAGGTTCTTCTCCTGGGGTTCGAGCAGCATCGTCCAGCACACTGACGCAAAGAGCACAAGCACTCCGGCCACGCACGAGGTCTTTGCCGTCAGCGTCGTCGGTATCGCGCACAGACCGAAGATCAGGAGCGCCGCGCAGGTGAATTCCGCAATGCGTATTATCACGGCGCTGGCACGCGGCATCAGCCGCCAAGCCGCCGCAAACAGCATAATCATATCGAGTGAGACCCTGACTAGCCACGCAATCGCCGCGCCCTCGATTCCGTAGCGCGGCAGTATCCACCAAAGGAATGCGATATAAAATGGCGCTTCGGCGACGTGGAACGCGGCCGTCAGGTCGGGTCGATGAGCGGCCTGAATCAGGCTGTACGGCGGCCATGCAAGGCAATTGACAAAGGTCGCGACCGCGAGCAATCGGAGCACGCTCGCACTATGCGCGGCGAACCCCGCACCCAGCCACAGGGTAAGGATTTCGGGCGCGAACGCCACCAGAATCAGGACCGGGGCAAACAGCGCAAGCAGCGTGTAGCGCGTCACGCGTTCGAAAATCAGCATGGCGCGCGCCGGATCTTTCGTAAATGAGCCGGCGAAGGCGGCAAAGGCCACCCCGCCCATCGCGCCGGGCACTATTCCAAGTTTGCCGGTGATCTGAAAAGGCACCGTGTAATATGAGATTGCCGCGACCGAAAGCATCGCGCCGATCAGGAAACGGTCGAAATAGCTCATTATGGGACTGATCAAGCCGGATACTGTTACCCACCCACCGAAACGCAGCATCGACCGGACCGTAGCGCGGCTCGGGCGCATATTGTGACGGAGTGCCGGAATAACCCGCAGGCATAGAGCGATACTCACACTCCATGAGGCGAGCCGGCCGACCACCATTACGGCGACCATCCATGCGATACTATGCGAAAACGGAAGCATAATCAGCGGGCCGATATAGGCGAAGATGCCGGACGGCACGCGGACAAGATTAATCAGGTCGAAACGCTGATAGGCTGAGAGCGTACCGCCGAGGCTGCCGCCGCTGATCACGATGGGCATCGCGAACGCGAGCAGATAGAAGGCGTGAAGGCTCTCGGGTCGAAACGCAGGAGTGATTTTGAGTATGTCCAGCACCAGCCACGGAGTCAGTGCCGCGACCAGAATCGCGCCTGCGGTGCCGAACGCTAGCATCATGTACAGCGAGGTCCAGAACAGGCCGGGGATGTTGGAATGATCATCGGAAGCGGCAGCTTCAGCGATGTACTTGGTGGCAGCGCGGCCCAGACCAAAATCGAACAAGCCGAAGTAGCCCACAACTATCATGCTGAGCGTGAGGACGCCGTAGCGATCAACGCCGAGACCTTGCACGAGTACAGGGATAGCAAACAATCCAACGAGGAAAGGTGCGGCCTCACTAGCAAGGTTGATTATAGTATTTCGTGCAAGCAGCCGTCCGCCGGTGAGCATTGGGCCACCGGCGGGGGCAATCGAAGGGCCAGGCTCCGCGCTCATGTTTCAGCGTCCGCGCCCGCATGGCGCATACGCCACCAATTGATCGTGTGCGCGATGCCATCGTCTAAGGAGAATCGCGGAGTCCAGCCAACCTCACCGCGAAGCCTGCGAACATCGGGGATCAACACGAGAGGATCGTTGGGCGGCGCGGCCATCGCACCAAAATCGACTCGCTCCGGCATACCTATCGCTTCAGCAATGGTCGAGACCAGCGTTCCTATGGTAACCGGCACGCCTGAACCGATATTCACTATTCCCGCGGCATCGCTGTCCAGCAGAGCCACGAAGGCCGACGCGATATCCTCGACGTGCATGAAATCGCGCAGTTGGTTCCCCTGGGTGCAGCGCGCGCGCCCGCCGTGCAGCAGGGCAAGGATCACCGAAGAAACCAGCCGGGTTGGATGTTCATAGGGACCATATAGATGAAATATCCGGCCCCACGCCGTGCTGACGCCAGCGGGCGGAAAGCGCGTGACAAGTTGCGCGAGTGCCAGTTTGCTCACGCCATATCGGCTTGATGGCATGCATGGCGTCAGCGCTTCGGAGCAATAGTCATAGCCGAAATCATACTCGAAGCAGGTTCCGGCAAAGACCGCTCGTTGTCCGCCAGCCGCGGCGAATGCCCGGACAAGCTCAATCCCGGCCTGACACCATCGCAGATTGTCCTCGGCCTGCTGATATTTTCCGGGTTCCGCATACCATGCGAAATGCAACAGATGCGTCGGAGCAAGCTCGGCTAGTAGCTCGCGAATAATCGCGCTATCGAGCACATCGCCGCGATGCCAAACCGTATTGCGGCATTCCGGCACCGACCCTTTATGCGCCACCGCATGGACCTCGAACCCGCGCGCCGCCAGGTACGACAGGCTGTGGCGTCCGATGAAACCGGATGCGCCAGTTACAAGAACCCGTTTCACGACGCAAACTCCGGGTGAGTTTGGTCCCGCACAGAAATGACCGGGTTCGCAATCGGCCAGCCGATTGCGAATGCGGGATCGTTCCATCTCACTCCGCGTGCGTGTTCGGGTGAATAGAATTCGGAAATGTAATAAGAGACTTCCGTTTCGTCCTCCAGAGTCTGGAAGCCGTGCGCAAACCCTTCAGGAACATAAACCATCTGACGATTTTCCGCACTAAGATGGACGGCAACCCAGCGCCTGAATGTCGGAGAATGAGACCGTAAGTCCAGGATTACATCGTAGATGGCGCCGCGCGTGCATCGGATCAGCTTCGCCTCCGCATGCGGTGCGGACTGATAATGCATCCCCCGCAAAGTGCCTGGCTGCCGATTGAACGAAATACTGCACTGAACCAAATCGGGGTTGAGATTATACGCTGCAAATTCCTTGCGGCAGAAGGTGCGCGCGAAGAAGCCGCGATCATCTTCGATCATTTCAGGGTCGAGGACAAACGCTCCCTTCAGTGCTGTCTCCGTGAATTTCACCGCGGATATTCAGCCGCTATGCTCGACAATCCGTGGCTCAGGTATTGGAACAATGAACCGGCCACCGGCTCGCAGGTACTCCCACTGCTGTTCAACGATCTCGCCGGCGATATTCCACGGCAAAATAACCGCGTAATCAGGCATTCTCCGCAGCAACTCTTCGGGAGGCAGAATCGGCAGACGCGATCCGGGTAGCAACATACCCTGCTTGTGCGGGCTGCGGTCCACGGTGAATTCGAGCAACTCGGGACCGATACCGCAGTAGTTCAACAGCGTATTGCCTTTTGCCGGCGCCCCATAGGCCGCCAGCCGGTTGCCACCAGATTTAAGCTGCTGAAGCATCTGTACCAGTCGCCGTTTGAGCGCTTCGACCTGCAACCCGAAGGAGACGAAATGGTCAGCGGTGGTAAGGCCCTCATCGCGTTCCCGCTTAAGCGTTGCTTCAACTCGGGCGGCAACCGGACGCCGCCCCGAATGCTGCAGGAAAATCCTTAGCGACCCGCCATGAATCGGCTGCGGTTCGACGTCGAATAGCTCGAGGCCGGAGCGCCTGGCTATCACTTCTACCGCGCTCAAGGAGTAATAGAAAACGTGTTCGTGATAGATAGTGTCGAATTCGGTTTTGTCGAGAAGTTCCTTGATGTGCGGAAACTCGAACACCACTGCGCCATCTGGCTTCAGGCAGGCCACCGCCGCGCTAAGAAAATCGTTAATCGCTGGCACGTGCGCCAATACATTGTTGCCTATGATCAGGTCGGCGGTTCCGAATCGCGCCTCGATTTCCGGCACCACCTCGGGCCCAAAGAAGGAGGTGAGTGTCGGGATGCCTTTGCGTGCAGCTTCGGCTGCGATATTGCCGGCCGGTTCCACACCCATCACCCGAACGCCGCGTTGCAAAAAATATTGCAGCAAGTAACCGTCGTTGCTGGCGATCTCGAGGACCCGGCTCGTGCCGCCAAGGCCAAACCGCTGGGTCATCTCGTTCGCCATCCGATAAGCGTGGTGCAGAAAACTGTCTGAATAGGATGAGAAGTAGAGATATTTGCTGAACATTCTATCGGGCGGAACGCGATCTGCCAGCTGCACCAGATGGCATTTCGTGCAGTAGGCGACTGCCAGGGGAAAGGACTCCTCTGGCGTTCGCTCTCGTTCCGGATGCAGGTAGGCGTTGGCAAGCGGTGTGCTGCCAAGGTCCAGGAACGGATCTGGCAGTAGGCTGCTACATCCCAGGCAGTGGCGGCCGCTACCTTTTGTCATTAGTCATTCGCTGTTCGTCGCGCCTTGGTCTCCAGGCGCTCGTAGCGGCGTATTTGTTCGCGGCTCGTTTCGTACATATCAATCGACATGCGCGATATCGCCTTGCGATACCAGTCGGCGGTCATGTCCGCTGTTTTGTCCAGGTCCAAAAGCGGCCGCCACCCCAGCAATGCTCGGGACTTGCTGCTGTCGAGCGTGAGGTAGGCAGCCTCATGCGGGGCCTTCTCGGAATGCACCCTGCGCCATTCTCCCTCACCCCAGCGCGCAATGATTTTGTCGGCGACCATGGCGACACTCACTTCGCTGCTATCCGGAGGTCCAAAGTTCCATGCCCCGCTCCATTTTTTGCCATCTTCATGTAGCCGCTCAGCCAACGCGAGATACCCCGCCAAAGGCTCCAGCACGTGTTGCCAGGGGCGCACCGCGTCAGGGTTGCGGATCTTGAGCGGTTCGTGGTCAACCAGAGCACGGATCGCATCTGGAACCAGCCGGTCCTTTGCCCAGTCCCCTCCCCCAATCACATTGCCGGCTCTCGCGGTCGCCAGCGCTATCGTCGATCCGTCAAGATCAAAAAAAGATCTTCTATAGGCCTCCGCCACCAATTCGGCGCAGGCTTTGCTCGCACTGTAAGGATCATGTCCGCCGAGCCGGTCATGTTCCCGATAGCTCCATAGCCACTCGCGGTTCTCATAGCATTTGTCGCTGCTCACAATCACCGCGGCGCGTGCCGAAGGCGTATGACGAATCGCCTCAAGGACATTGACCGTCCCTCCGATGTTGGTTGAGAAAGTCTCAGGAGGATTGTCGTATGAGCGTCGCACCAGCGGCTGAGCCGCCAGATGAAACACGATTTCGGGCTGAGCGGCATGCATTGTACTGATCAAAACACCCGCATCGCATATGTTACCGGTAACCGACTTTAATTTGTGCTCAAGATTACATAGAGCGAAATACGAAGGAGTAGTATTCGGCGCAAGCCCATATCCGCATACGGTCGCTCCCATATCGATTAGCCAAGTAGCGAGCCAGCCGCCCTTAAATCCAGTATGGCCGGTCAGAAACACTGATTTGCCGCGCCAGAATTCTCGGTCAACCGTCACCTACCACACCCTCCATGGCGGCGTGTCCCGGCTCCACATGTCCTCGAGCTGCTGCATCTCACGAAACGTATCCATGCATTGCCAGAAGCCCTCGTGCTGATAAACCGCCAATTGCTGGCGTTCGACCAGCCGTGCCAGGAGTCCAGTCTCAAGGGTATCGCCGTCCCCTTCAATAAAATCAAAGACCTCCGGTTCCATGACCAGAAAGCCGCCGTTGATCCAGCCCTCCGCAACCTGCGGTTTTTCCCTGAATAGAGTCACCCGGCCTTCTTCAATAGCCAGTTCCCCGAAGCGTGACGAAGGACGCACCGCCGTAACTGTGGCGAGCCGGCATTGCCGGCGATGAAAAGCAACCAGCGATGCGATATCGATATCGGCTACGCCGTCACCATAGGTCACCAAAAAAGCGTTGCCGCCGAGATATTTCTGGACCCGCTTGATCCGGCCCCCGGTCATGGTCCGTTCGCCGGTGTCGGCCAGTGTTACCCGCCATCCGTCCTCGGAATGATTGCCTTTAATCTCCAACTTGCCTGAACCAAGCGTGACCGTCAGGTCGCGGTTGCGCGTCTCGTAGTTGAGAAAATAGTCGCGAATCACTTCTCCCTTATAGCCCAGGCAAAGCACGAATTCGGCATACCCGTAATGCGAATAAATCTTCATTATATGCCAGAGCAGCGGCCGTCCGCCGATCTGCACCATCGGCTTCGGCCGGTACTCGGTCTCTTCGCGCAGACGGGTACCCAGACCACCCGCCAGAATCACCACTTTCATGACTATGGTCCTCCAGACGGAGTTGGATACAACGTTCAGCCGGCGCCCTTGGCGCTATCCATGCGGCGGCGAAATGCGGAATAAACTGGACGAAACTGCCGCGGTGCAAGAATCGCCGCGCGGGCGTACGCCTCGTCCGCGTCGGAGTATTGGTAATCCTTCTCTTCCGCCACGCCGAGCAGGTAGTATGCGTCAGCTGAGGCCGGATTTACCTCGGTTGCATTCCGCAGCATGGCGGCCGCCCGTTCAATTTTGTTGTTCTGCAGGTAAAGCTGCGCAATCTGCATGATCATGCCAAACGAAGGGTCATAGCGAAGCGCTCTCAGCAAAGCGCTCTCGGCCAACTCCGGATTTCCGCTCATCTGTGCGGCTGTTGAAAGAGCGGTATACAGGCGCGGTGCGTCCGCCCCGTTCCTAATACCCTCGATCGTGATTGATTGGGCCGCGCCCGTATTCTTGGCCGGTCCATAAATCTGTACAAGCAGATTTACGTAGGGTTCCGGAGACGAAGGCACGGCCCGAATCGCTTGATGGAATAAGGTCTCCGCCAGGTTCTCGTTGACAGCTCTGATAGCTACTTCACCGGCGTCCGTAAAATATGCAGCTCGTTCACTATTTGTGCGTGCCCGGCGCGCGGCTTCAATGTACAGTTGCAACTCATCGGAGAAATCGCCCAAGGTATCGTCGAACGCGCCGAGTCCGCCAATCGCTCCAGGATAGCCCGCCGCCGCGGCCTGCTCGAAACCCTTGCTTATCGCCCGTTGCTCGGCCGGCAAAAGCCACGAGATTAGCCGCGCGTCCAAATAAGAATGTGTTCCGGACGCGGGAGAGTTGAACACCGACTCGGCAACTTCGTTTAATGATTCTTTTTCCTTGCCGGCCTGAGCGAGTGTTTCCGCATACATATCTCGTATCGAGGGGTCCGTAGGATCGAGCCAAGTCGCTGTGGCCAGTTCATCGAGACGCATGCCAGGCGTCAGATTTGTTCCGGCGATCTCAAGTAGCGACATATGAGCGCGGGCGCTCGCCGGATGCTCGATTACGACTTCCCGCGCCTGGACCGGAATGGACGCCCATGCAATGTCGTAGGGGTATGCAAGACCGTTCTGCGTGAGGGCAAAACCAATCAGCATCGCGCTGCCCACCACCGCAAGACCGGCCGCTACGCGAAGCCTACTTCGATGAGCAACAATCGTAATCAACCCGCCCTCTTTTCTGACTATTGCTAACCGCACCGCGAGCGCAAACAGTAGCGTGAACAACAACGCATTGGCCGGAATATGCAGGCAGAAATCGACCAGTTCGTGAAACGCCATAGCCGCTAATGCCAGGGCCAGCGCGAAAACAACCGGCCAATCTGTCGGCAAAATACTATGACGCGAGCTCAAACATTTCCTTGCCGCCAGACCAAAAAACCAGATCAGCGCGACGACACCCAGTAGTCCGGTTTCAGTAATATATTGGAGATAATCATTATGCGCTTCCCGGAAATAGTACTCATTCCAGGGTCCCGTCTGATAATGCGGGAAAATTTCGGGCCAGCCACCTAGCCCCACGCCAAACAGCGGATAATCCCGCACCATGTCCAGGGAATCTCTCCAGACTATAGGCCGGATGCCAAGGCCCCCTCCATTCGCAATCGTTTGTCCCAGTCTCACGTCCGATTGCGTGCGGCCTTGCGGACCTACAATCAATAGAGTTATCAGCACCAACAGCAGAAATGCGGCCAGCCCTATTCCCGCGATCGCGGGCTTTGACAATCCGGCAGCGGGCCGCGCTGTGCCGTAACGTTCGCCATCCAGCCGTGTGTGGCGGCGCCGCGACGATGTCGTCTTGCTTGGATATTTGTCTTTCCACTTCGCCCATTCACTGTTGGCCCACAGCAGCGAGAAGACCATCGCGCTGGCGGTCGCTTCAATCCACGCCGCCCGCGAAAGACTGAGCAGAATCGCCGTGAATATTATGAGGGCACCGGCGGCGCATAGCAGGCGGATAGCACTGCTGGTACGGCTTGACGTGGAATATAGTTCATAAAAGGCTCCGGCCAACACCAAGGGAAACACCATCGTCAGATAATTCGCGAAATGGTCAGGATTTACATAGGGGCCGGTTGCCCTAGGGAATGTACCTGGAAAGGGTGCTCCCCAGTCCATGGGAACGAACAACCACAAAATCTTGCCGTTCCAATAGACTCGCTCGACCAATCCAACCGCAGCGACCAACACACCCGTGATCACAATCGCGGTGAGCACCAGGCGGTAGAAGCGTCTTTCGCCCTCGGCACCTTCCGCAAACGGATAGCCGACGATCACAAAGAACAATCCGGCATACGCGGCAAACCTGAGCAGCGCGGTTCGCGTTAAAGAAGGCGCTATAGCCAGTGGATACCAGGTCGCGGGTAGACCACGCGACAGCTTCCAGACGAAGTTGTGGGATCTCTTGACCGTACTTTCAGCCGAACGCGGTGAATCGCCGCGGCGCGATTCTGACTTCGCGAACGGCACAGGGACCCCTCGTTGTATATCCTGTACGGTCGGGAGCAGTACGCTTTCTGATGTAATCGCCGTTGCCGGTGAACCTGCGTAATAAGCCTTATCCAAATATGGCGCTATACGCGGCCAACCCGGAAGGGTCTTTGCATAAAGCTCATACGTGGAAGAGGAAAGGACACGCACCACGCGAGGAGGCAACGGGATCAACTGGAATATAAGTAGCCCCGCCAACATCAAAACCGGTGGAACCAAGGGGAAAATTCTTGGCAACGAAACCGCACCCGGAGTTTCCGCCGCGAGCACGATTTTCGCCACCCATATAATTACAAGGACGTAAACGCCGATCTGTATCAGCGCTGCCGGCCATGGATATACTCCGCCGATAGCGAATGGCGCGAATCCCACAAGTATGATGACCACCACCGTCAGAATACGGTCGAGCGGCTTCGTTCGCCCGCTCGCCGGATAGCCACGGTGGCCACCTTCAAACTGCCGCGCTCCGCCCATTTACTCTATTTGCCGGCGGTATCGCCGCGGGAAGCGTTATTCGGGCCGTATCCATTTGTGTAATAGTGACTCGTGTATCCGTCGTAACCGAAACTATTGAGATCCACGCCGTTCAGCACTACCCCGAATATTCTGGCCTGCACAAATTCTAGACGCGCAAGCGCCGCTTTGACTTGTTGCCTCGCAGTCCGCTTATGAGCCACCATCAGAACGCCGTCAACCATGCTCGACAGAATCACGGCGTCCGTGACCAATATTATTGGCGCCGTATCTACTATTATGCAGTCGAATTGACCACGGAGGTTATCGAGAATCTCCCGCATCTTGTCGGATCCAAGCAGTTCGCTCGGATCCGGCGGCACGGTGCCGGAAGTCAATAGATACACATTCTTAATTTCCGTGGGACGGATTAGTTCTTCGACTTCGCTCACCCCAGTCAGCGCCTCGGCGAGACCGAAACAGTTGGGGAGGCCAAACACCCGGTGGCAGCTCGGCCGGCGCAAATCCGCGTCGATCAGCAGGACTTTTTTGTTGGTGCCGGCGAGCACGATTGAAAGATTGGCCGCCGTGGTGGTCTTTCCCTCCCCCGGTATCGCACTCGACACCAGCGCGATCTTCGGCGGTGCTCCTGCCCGCGAAAGCAATAGTGCCGTCCGGAGCATTCGGTATGCTTCCCCGACCGGTGAATGATTTTCATATGATAGCGACGCTGATGCTCGCGTCGGGACTTGTCTTAACGCTCCACCTGTACCAGTGGTAATGCCGGCGAATTGCTGAAAACCCGGTATCGTTCCTAGTCGCGGCACCCGCAAATAACTCTCAATTTCCTTGGCGTCTTTGAAGGTGTCATCGTGTCGCTCGAGCAAAAACGTCAGCCCCACCCCCCCCATGAGGCCCAACAATCCCGCCGCCAACAGATCGCGCACCAGGCGTGGGCTGGAAGGCGCGGGCGGCGGTGTCGCGCGATCGACGATGGAGATGTTGGACGCGTGCAGGTCGGCGGTAACCTCCACATCCTTCATCCGCGTCAGCACCGCGTTGTACAGTTGCTTGTTGGTGTCGGCTTCGCGCTGCAGGATCGCGTATTTTACTGCCGCATCATTCAGCCCGAGAGCGAACTCCTTTTCGTGCTTTAGTTCCTGGTTGAGCGCATCCTCGTCCTCCAGGCTCGCCGCATACTGGTTTTCGATGCTCGCGACAATGCTCGTGATTTCGCGCTTGAGGGCGTCCCGCGTGCCATTAATTTTCGCGGTCAGTTCAGCCATCGGCAGATAGTCAGGCTTATACTCTCCTGACATCGATGCGTACTGCGCTTGCAGAGTATCAAGATTCTCTCTCAAACCTTGTACGATTTTGCTGTCGATCACCGCCGGCAGCGCATCGGCGTGCCCTTGTTTGACCAGGGCTATTTGTGTCTCCAGATTAAGATTTGCCAGATGCGCCTGCTGTACCCGATCACTCAGTTTGTCGAGCCGTCCCAACACCACGTCCTCGTTCCCGTTAACCGAAATCAATCCGGGAATGATGCCCTTGTCGCGGCGGTAACTGTTAAGCGCGAGTTCCGATTCCTCAACCCCGCGCTTCAGCTCGGCCAGCTTTTTCTCCAAAAACTGCGCGGCCTGTTCGCTAGCCTGTGAATTTAGTTCGACGCCCTGGCGTATGAATTCCCGCACATGCGCATTGGCCACCCGCGCCGACAATGCCGGGTCGGGCGTCGTAAAACTCACGGCTACAAGCTCGGTCTCGTCCAGGGGTGTCACCTTAAGGTCGGCCAAATACCGGCTGATTAGCCAATCGGGCGCCAACTCGTTAAACTCGCTGCCGAATGCCGCTTCGTCGCCAGAATCTTCTCCCCCTCCGGCCAGTGCACCGTTGGGACGTGCACCGGCAAACAAGGGATTGGCGAAGAGTCCTTCCGCTAATATCACTCGATTCGTGAGGTTGCGGGATTCCAGCAGTGCGTATTCCGTCTTGTTGTTGATACTCCATTGGGCAGCCCCGGTTTCACCGGCGCCCGGCGCGGAATCCATGGACGTATATTCATATATCTGCGGCGCGTTGTTCTTGATCAAAATAGTGGCCCGTGCCGTATACAGGCGCGTGGCCATCAAGTCATGAGTCGCGGTCAGCATCACAAACACCAGCGGAACCGCCAATGCCAGCCACAAATGCTTTCGAATGATGCGCCAGTATTGCCGCAGATCCACTCTGGCGATATCATCGTCGCCGATAACTATATAAGGAGTTTCCCTGGCCGGCCTGGCAACCGATCCGGCAGGCTCGAGAATATATGGCAATGGCTCTTTCATCTTAGAACCCGCTCATTGCCGCCATCGGCCCGTATTGTAAAATGCCGAGCGTCACATAATAGACCGCATAGCCCGGCAGGCGGATCGCGGTGTAGGGAACTTCCACTATGTCATTGGCTTCGACCGGAGTATTGGACGCTTCATGTTTCTGAACCTTATCCAGGTTCTCAATGAAAGTCTCAGATTGTCCACTGGCATTTTGCCGGATTAGCTTGACCGCTTTGATGTCGCCCGCAAACAACGCGCCGCCGGCTGCCGATACCGCGCCCAGCACTGTCAGGCCAGGGGTGATTGGGATGGTTTTCGGGGTGTAGACCCAACCCACGATCGTGACGCTGCCGGCGGTGGGAACATTTATCGTATCGCCTGGTCGCACCGGTAGATCTGCATAACGGGCTTCATCATTTCCCGCTGCAAGATTGATTACGATTGATTCGGCGTTCCTGACGGGAGGTGCAAGGTTATCGATCGGCCGGAATTGGGAAGTGTCGCCCATTTGAGCGTCCACCGGCCCCTCCGATGAGGAATGGTTCAGCGCGATGTCCGCTGTGGCATCCGACCCGCGCAGATCGGCCAACTGTGGTTCTCGAGGTATTATACTTTGCTGTCCTGCGCCAGATGGCATGAGCACGATTTCACGAGCGGCATGATCGTCGATCCCTCCGGCGCGCTCGAGCAGCGCCCGTACCGTATCTTCGGGACCGTTGAGCACGTACATGCCCGGACGACCCACCGCACCCACCACCGCGACCTGGCGACTAGCGTAGCTTTTGACAAAGATGCTGGTTTGCGGATGGTAAAGATATTTCTCCATCCGCTGATTGAGCTGCTCTCTAATGCTTCCCTCGGTTTCACCCGCAACTGAAAGATCGCCGGCGAGCGGCAAATATATATGGCCATCGCCACCCACGCGCGCCATGCGGTCCTGCAATTGGTCGATCCCAGGCACTGAAATCTCTAATAAATCGCCGGGGCCAATCGGAAAGTCGTCCAGTTTTACGCTCCGCTCTTGCCAAATCTGTGCGAGCCGACGGTCGTTAGCATTGTCAGCGCCAGAAATATCCTGATCAGAAGTGGTCGCGACACTCGACACGGCGGCGGGTCCGGATGAGGGAGTCACCGCCGAGTCGGAAGAAGCGGTACACCCGGATAGAAAAAGTACGATCAAGGCAATGCTGCTTTTGCGTCTCACTTGCATGACATAACCGTATGGCTGTGACCTGTTCCGCAACACTTACGCGACAACGCTCCGTGAGCGCGAGCTTGAGGATGGCGATCGCCGGATGAGCCGGCAAATCATGGATACGCTGCTAGCGGCGGGGCCGCCGATTGACACCCGCCCTGAAGATTTTTCAATGAGGTCGCCTGGCAGTAAACACCGTGAACGCCAGGCGTATACTCAGAACTCGCACACTACCGACGCGGTTGAGGGATTCTGCTGCGTGACTATTTGCGGTCAGCCGGCGCGTTCATGGCGATCCGCTGCCGGCAATCCTCGTTGTCACAGTGAAGAACTTGTCGGATGGGCAGTGTCGCTCGAGAATCCCCCTGCCGCGCCATAGCCGCCAACCGCACCAGCCGCGGCCGCTGCTGTTCCGAGCACAACTACGGAGGCGAATTCTCCCATTGTAAGACCGAACGGATCCCCTGCAAGCGTCTCCCCGGCGCCTTGCGTCGCCAGTGCGACCGCGTTGCTCGCGTCCGATAGTTTCCAATTGATCGTGATCCCCTTGGAATCAAGATAGGATACAGCGTCGCCGCCTTTGAAGCCTGTCTGAAGCGGGTTGAGCTCATAGTCATACGTGCCCGTATCAAGCCCCGGAAGTTTATACTTTCCGTCGGCCGTCGTAAGCGCTCGCTCTACCACTTTGCCCGCCACTGTTTTTGCCGCGATCTGAACCCCCGGAACAGGATTACCCCGAAGGTCTGATACCATTCCAACCACGTCGGCGCAGAGCACCGGCGTCGCGGTCGCTAGCAGGAATAAACTCGCGATCATCGTACCCAATAGTTTCCGTGTCATGACGACACCTCCGTTTATGGCACTTCGCGTTGCCCCGAAATTAATTCATATATTAAAAGCCGGCTACGCTCAGACAACCGCACAATGCGGTCCGTAACTGCGCGCGACTCACTCGCCAGAACCCTCATGCTTGTCCTCGGCGGTTCGCCCTACCCCGGCCGATTGCTCGGCTGTCGGCCGCCTTAGCCCTTCATCGATAACTTTAACCCGGTAGACATCAACTCTCCGCGAGATCGCGTCATACTAAGATTCCGCACTCCGTACTTTGTCAGTTCGTGCACGCCGGCGATCGTGATCTTGCACACACCACCAAGCCCCATTCGCGAGTTTGTTCGGAAGGAGTGAGAGATAACGATCAGAATTATCGAGGCTGTGAGTAGCTCCGCAGCAATTGCGGTGCTGCGCAATGCTGAGTGCGCACAATCCGCCATGGCATTAAGACTTTTGTTGCAGGGTTACGCGCCGCAATCGCTAGTCCGCTCACCGGATGTCCTTGACCGTCCGGGGCCGCGTCTACTACATGCGATCCGCGGATTCATCTAAACAAGTTGTGCTTCCGCCATCCCATGTGAGATTGCTGAGTTTCTCCATGGCCGCTACTGACCGCGATTTGAGCCAGAGCGGAACAACATCACATCACGGCTCGAACCTTTCGCTTCATTCAGTAGCAAAATCTTTGAGGGAAAAACAGTATGAGGAACGCTTTTAGGCATTCGCCAACGCTCAATCGCTCTTTGTATTGATGAAAACAGGAAGGCATCCCTTATCGGTGATACGCTGAATTATTATATGGCGAGCATTTTTAATTATGTAAATAAATTTTTCCATAGGAAGGTTTTGCATGGGCACAGATTCAGAAATGCTTCCAGGATGCTGTCACAGTTCCGATGGCGTGGTTTATCGGGCACAAGAGCCAAAACATTAGTTGTTGATATGCTGAATTACCCTATGGCGAGCGTTGGCGGGGACGAGATTTCGCAAGAAAAAGTTGCCGGGTGGCGAAGAAAATCCAGGGTCAGGATACGCCGCCAACCCTCATTGATATAAACATCGCGAGTGGCGATGAATTTGAAATTAGCTGCCGAAGCGCCTGCCAATTGACGGTCGGCACCGGTGAACATTATAAATGCTGCCAATTGGGCGCGAAAAGCGCCTCTTTGATCGCCTGACAGCCAATGCGGCGAGTGTCCACACGACCGCATCGCCGTTGCGAGACTTGGTGCCGGGGGCGGGACTCGAACCCGCACGGAGCTTGCGCTCCAGAGGATTTTAAGTCCTCTGTGTCTGCCATTCCACCACCCCGGCGTACGGCGCATGCGACCTGCCTGCAGCACGGTGCGCCGATCGAAGAATAGCCGATCCGCGGCCGCGCACTCGACACCGCGTGGCGACATAATCCGCGCGGCCGACGCGCCGATCGTGCCATTTGGCTAATCGCCGCCGCGAGCGCATCATTGTGGTGATAAAGTGAGGGCGGGTAGCCACCATGCGCAGGATTTACGACGATCGCAAGCTGAGGCATTCTCCGCGCGGCACGGGCGGCGCCGCTAGCGCCGCCGCGTTGCTCGCATTGACGCTGGGTGGCTGCGCGGTAGCCTCCGCGCCGCTGCAGAACACGCCGCTAATCGTCGCGACGCCGGCCCCCGGCCAACTCACCGTGAGCTCACAGCCGAGCCATCCGATCGGCGACGTGCTGCCGATCTACGTCTCGATTGCCAACGGCACCGACGCCCCGCGCGCGGTGGTGCCGAGCCAGGTCTTCGCCCTCGACGACGCCGGCAGCCGGGTCGCGCCCCTGCCGCCGACCGAGGCCGCGCGCCAGGCGGGCGGCGCGGGCGAACTCAAGGCCGCATTGACCAGTGCCGCGGCCAGTGGCGCGATGGGCGGCATCCTCGGCGCGGGACTTGGCGCGATCGCCGGTTCGCTGATCCATGGCGCGGGAACCGGGGCCGCGCTGGGCGGCGCGATCGGCGCGGGTGAGGGCGCCGTGCAGGGTGCGCCATTGGGGCAGGCCAAGGCCGACCAGCAGGCCAATATCCAGATGTCGGCGCTGGCCCTGCCGGCGCAGGACGTGCGCCAGGATTTCACGGTCAGCGGCTACGTGTTCTTTCCCAAGGGCGACTACAAACAGATCCAGCTTCTACTGGTCGATTCCGAGACCGGCAACACCGAGGTTATCAGCCAGCAGTTGAAGTAGCCGTCCGGCGGCGCCGCCGGGTCACGGCTTGCGGCGCGCGGCCAGGTCGTCGAGCGCCTGGTTGATAAAATAGCGCTCGGCCGGATCGCGATCGGCGATGTCGGACTTGCGCTGCGCGATCCATTCGGCGAGTCCGTAGAGCGCGGCCGACTCGGGCGCGCCCAGTTCGAGCGCCGTGGCGACCCGCGCGAGGTCGTCCCACAGCTCCGCGGGCAGGTCGAGAATGATGCGTCGGTCGTCCATGATAGCTAATCCATATAGTCTTGCGCGCCCGCGCAGGTCAAAATGGTTGTGATGATCTCGACCGACGGCAAGTACCTCGGTGCGCTGGTGGATTATCTCGACGAGGGGCGCTTGCGGCGCGGACTGGTAG
>DAHVFB010000041.1 GCA_027317185.1 Deltaproteobacteria bacterium | reverse complement strand
GCATCCCGCTGATCGCAGGAATTTTGAACCTGTCGCGGGCCGAAGTGCATGGCGTGGTCAGCTTTTATCATGATTTTCGCCATCATCCGCCGGGCCATTTCGTGATTGAAATATGCCGGGCGGAGTCCTGCCAGGCGATGGGCGCGGGACCGCTAATCGAGCATATCCGGCAGCGGTTGGGAATCGATTTCGGCCAGACCACCGCCGATGGAAACTTCACCCTGGAGCCGGTTTATTGTCTGGGTAATTGCGCCTGCTCGCCGGCCATTGCAATCGCGGGAGAATTGATGGGACGGGTAAACGCCGGCAAATTTGATCGGCTGCTCTCCAATCTCAAGGACGGCCAACGATGAGCACGCGGGTCTACGTGCCGCGCGATTCGGGATCGCTCTCGATGGGAGCGGAAGCGGTCGCCGAGGCGATCGCGGTCGAGGCCTCCCGCAGCAACCAGGAAATCACGCTGATCCGTAATGGATCGCGCGGACTGTATTGGCTGGAACCGATGGTCGAAGTCGAGACCGTAGCGGGACGATTAGCCTACGGTCCGGTGATGCCCGATGATGTCGCGCCGCTGTTCGAGGCGGGCTTTCTCGAGGGCGGGACGCATCGGCTGGCGCTCGGCCCAACTGCGGAAATCCCATATCTGAAGCGGCAGGAACGGCTCACTTTCGCGCGGGTTGGACTAATCGATCCGATCTCGCTCGATGACTACCGGGAGCATGGCGGTTACCGCGGCCTCGATCGCGCGCTGTCGATGGCGGGCGCGCAGGTGGTCGAGGAGGTTACCGCGTCGGGCTTGCGCGGACGCGGCGGCGCGGGATTTCCGGCCGGCATCAAATGGAAAACCACACTGCAAACCGCCGCGCCACAGAAGTTCGTGGTATGCAATGCCGACGAGGGTGATTCGGGCACCTTCGCCGACCGCATGATCATGGAAGGCGATCCGTTCGTGCTGTTGGAAGGCATGACGATCGCGGGAATCGCGGTGGGGGCCGCTCAGGGATACATCTATCTGCGCTCGGAATATCCTCACGCTCTGCGCACGTTGAAGCAGGCGATCGCGCTGGCGAACGAGCGTGGCTATCTCGGGCGCAATCTACGCGGATCGGGCAAAACCTTTGAAATCGAGGTGCGGGTCGGCGCGGGCGCATACATATGCGGAGAAGAGACCGCGATGCTCGAAAGCCTCGAAGGCCGGCGCGGGATGGTGCGCTACAAGCCGCCGGTGCCTGCCGTCGAGGGGCTGTTCGGACGCCCGACCGTGGTCAACAACGTAATCACGCTGTCGTCGGTTCCGGTGATCGTCGAACAGGGCGCGGACTTCTATAAGAACTTCGGCATGGGCCGTTCGCGCGGCACCAGCCCGTTTCAACTGGCCGGCAATATCAAATATCCCGGACTGGTCGAAAAAGCGTTCGGCGTCACGCTGCACGAACTGGTTTATGATTTCGGCGGCGGCACCGCGAGCGGGCGGCCGCTGCGGGCGGTGCAGGTGGGCGGACCGCTGGGGTCATATTTTCCCGAATCGATGCTCGAAGTGGCGATGGATTACGAGGCGGTCGCGGCGAGCGGCGGTATCCTCGGCCATGGCGGTATCGTGGTGTTCGACGACACGGTCGATCTGGCGAAGATGGCGCGCTACGCGATGGAGTTCTGCGCGATCGAGTCGTGCGGCAAATGTACGCCATGCCGAATCGGTTCGACGCGCGGAATGGAATTGATCGATCGGATTATCGGCAATCAAGGTCGCGCCGCCAGCGCCGCCCTGCTGCGCGATCTGTGCGACACCATGACCAATGCCTCGCTCTGCGCCCTGGGCGGTCTTACGCCGCTGCCGGTGATGAGCGCGATCAAACATTTTCCGTACGCTTTCGGGTTGCCCGACGAAAGTGCATGAAACTTCAAACTGGAGTTGACCCGTGCAAGCGATAGACGACAAGGACCTTGGCACCCCGGCCGCGGAATCCGGCACTGCGGTCACGCTCGAAATCGACGGCCGCGAAATAACGGTCCCGGCCGGCACCTCGATCATGCGGGCCGCCGCGCTGGCCGATATTCAGGTCCCGAAGCTGTGCGCCACCGACAGTCTCGAACCGTTCGGATCGTGCCGGCTGTGCATCGTTCAGATCGAAGGGCGCAACGGCTTCCCGGCCTCGTGCACCACGCCGGTCGATTTGGCGATGAAGGTCCATACGCGCGGTGATCGAATCGAGGGACTGCGCCGCAACGTGATGGAACTCTACATGTCGGACCATCCGCTGGATCCCTCGGAGTGCAAGGCTGGCGCTCGCTGCGAGCTGCATCGGATGGCCGCGGCAACCGGTCTCGACCAGGTGCGCTATCCGGTTGGCCGTAATCATCTCGAAAGTGCGGTCGATGATTCCAATCCGTATTTCAGTTTCGATCCGGCCCGATGCATTCTGTGTTCGCGATGCGTACGCGCGTGCGACGAGGTGCAGGGCACCTTCGCGCTGACGATCGACGGGCGCGGCTTCAATTCGCTGATGTCGCCAGGACAGCATCAGCATTACGCCGATTCCGAATGCGTTTCATGCGGCGCTTGCGTGCAGGCCTGTCCGACCGACGCCTTGATGGAAAAGAGCGTACTTGATCATGGCATGGCCGAGCGCGCGGTGGTCACCACCTGTGGATATTGCGGTGTGGGATGCTCGTTCAAGGCGGAGTTGCGCGGCGATCGGGTAGTCAGGATGGTGCCGAATCGCAACGGCCTGCCGAACCACGGCCATTCCTGCGTCAAGGGACGTTTCGCATGGGGCTACGCGACGCATTCCGACCGGGTGCTCAAGCCGATGGTTCGCAAACGAATCAGCGATTCGTGGCGCGAAGTTTCGTGGGATGAGGCGATAAACTACGCGGCGAGTGAGTTCAAGCGCATCCGGAAAACCTACGGCCGCGACGCGCTCGGCGGTATCACCTCCTCGCGCTGCACCAATGAAGAAACCTACCTGGTGCAAAAGCTGGTGCGGGCGGCGTTTGGCAACAACAATGTCGATACCTGCGCCCGCGTATGCCATTCGCCGACCGGTTACGGTTTGAAGACCGCTTTTGGTACCCCCGCCGGCACGCAGGACTTCGATTCGGTTAAGCACTCCGACGTGATCATGGTGATCGGCGCGAATCCCACCGAGGGGCATCCGGTATTCGCCTCGATCATGAAGCGCCGGATCCGTGAGGGCGCGCGCCTGATCGTTATCGATCCGCGTGCGATCGAGCTGGTGCGGTTGCCCCACGTCGCGGCGGACTATCATTTGCAACTCAGTCCCGGCACCAACGTTGCGGTGCTCAATGCGATGGCCCATGTCGCGGTCACCGAGGGGCTCGCCAATGAAGCGTTCACCGCCGATCGATGCGAAGCGAAAGAATACGCGGCGTGGAAAAAATTTATTGTTGAGCCGCGTAACTCTCCCGAGGCGGTGGCGGCGATCACCGGGGTGCCCGCCGAGCAGATTCGCGGGGCGGGGCGGCTGTTCGCGCAGGGACCGAACTCCGCAATCTATTATGGCCTCGGCGTCACCGAGCATAGTCAGGGCAGCACCGCGGTACTCGCGATGGCGAATCTCGCGATGGTGACCGGCAATCTCGGCCGGCCGGGCGTCGGCATTAATCCGCTGCGCGGCCAGAACAATGTGCAGGGCGCCAATGACGTCGGATCGTTCCCGCATGAGCTGACCGGCTATCGCCATATTTCAGATCCTAACGTGCGCCGTGAATTCGAAGCGGCGTGGGGCGTGACGCTCGATCCCGAGCCGGGGTTACGCATCCCCAATATGTTCGATGCCGCCCTCGACGGCAGCTTTCGCGGACTCTACATCGAAGGCGAAGACCTTGCGCAATCCGATCCGAATACGCATCACGTGGCCGCTGCGCTCTCAGCGATGGAGATCATCGTGGTGCAGGACCTGTTCCTGAACGAAACCGCGAAATATGCGCACGTGTTTCTGCCCGGCTCGTCGTTCCTCGAAAAAGATGGCACCTTCACCAACGCCGAACGGCGGATTTCGCGCGTGCGCAAGGTGATCGAGCCGCTTGCGGGCTACCAGGATTGGCAGATCACCGGTCTGCTCTCGAGCGCGCTCGGCTATCCGATGCAGTATGCCCATCCGTCGGAGATCATGGACGAAATCGCGCGTCTGACGCCGACCTTTTCGGGCGTGAGTTACGAAAAACTCGATCGTCTGGGCAGCCTGCAATGGCCGTGCAATGCCGAAGCGCCGGCAGGCACCACCGTGATGCATGTTGGCCAGTTCGTGCGCGGCAGGGGCCGTATGCTGGTGACGGAGTATGTGCCGACCGACGAGCGCACCACGCGCCGATACCCGTTGATTCTGACCACCGGCCGAATTCTGACCCAATACAACGTCGGCACGCAGACCCGCCGGACGCGCAACGGCCTGTGGCATCTTGAGGATCGCATCGAGATCAATCCACATGACGCCGAACAGCGCGGAATCATCGATGGCGACTGGGTCGAACTGACCAGCCGCGTCGGCACCACCGCGATGCGCGCGCTGATCACCGATCGGGTGGCTGCGGGCGTCGTCTACACCACTTTCCATCATCCCGAATCCGGCGCCAACGTCGTGACCACCGAGAATTCCGATTGGGCCACCAATTGCCCCGAGTACAAGGTGACGGCGGTGCAGGTGATGCCCACGCGGCGGATTCCCGAGCGTCCAACCGCGGCGCAGCTTATGCGGGTGGCGGAGGATCAAGTGGGCGAGTAGTGGACATCCATCATCTGGCCAGGATGGCCAACCAGATCGGCGAGTTCTTCGTCTCGGCCAACAGCGATAGCGAAGCCGCGACAATCTCAACCAGCCAGCATATACGCGGTTACTGGGATGCCCGGATGCGGCGTCAGATCGTTGAGTATGCGAAGACCGATGGCGCCGAACTGAGCGAAGTGGTCCGCGCCGCGATCCTCAAGCTGGAAACAAAGTAAGCGCCGCCTCCATTTCGATTTCCAATTCCTTGCGCCGCGTGGCGGAATTGGATTAAAGTCGGGTTTGCTTGAGTAGTTACGTCACTACCTAGTGAGAAATATCATGCGATTTGGAATGCGCGAAGCAAATCAGCAATTTTCCAAGGTGATGAAAATCGTGCGCGGCGGTCAACCGGTGGTCCTGACCGAGCGCGGGCGCCCGGTCGCGATGATCAATCCATTGCCGCCGTCCTGCAAGCAGGAGACCGCTATCAAACGACTCGAAGCGGAAGGAGTGCTGCGGCCGGCCGCCAAACCGGTAGCCATGCCTGCATGGCAGGCGCGCCCGCTCAAGGGCATCCCACTATCTCGAACGGTGCGTGAGGAACGCGATTCCTCCTGATGGCGGTGCAGTGGGCCTACTTCGATACCAGTGTTCTGGTCAAGCGCTACGTCAGGGAGGAGAACTCGCGCGAGGCCCGTGCGAGGTTGCGCAAGCACCGGGTTTTATCCTGTGCAATCGCTCCAGCCGAGGCAATTTCCGCCGTCTGCCGGCGGCGCTTGTCCGGAGATCTGGATGAAAAGAGTTTCAAGGCGATTATTGGCCGCCTGGAAAGTGATCGCGATTACTGGGAGCTGGTCGAACTGAAACCGGATTTGCTCGAGCGCGCCGAAGACGTAATACAGAGCGCGGGCGCACGCACCCTGGATGCGATTCACATTGCCGCCGCTTTGACAGTTCGCGAAATGATTGGCTTACGTTTGCTCTTCATTACCGCCGATCAGGCGCAAGCGGAGGCGGCGCGGCGGATGCGGTTGGAAGTCGTCGTACTCGCCTGACGCCGCCTCCACGCGGGCTAGCTTGCATGCGCCGTGCAATTGCGTGGCAATATGAAGCCTGGAGGCTGACAGCAGGCCCGATCGGTGAGCGATTTCGTCCATGATCGTCCGGCGCTCAAATGGCGCACCGGTGCGATCAGCTCATGGTCAAACCAGGTCGCGGACGTATTCCTACCGGCTATCAAAGCCGCCGCCCTTGAAAAAACTCAACGGTACACATGCTGCGTTGGGGGGGAGGTGGAGTTTAGTCCACGGCTGATTTCCTTCGAAACCGTGACTCTTTATCTGGTTCTTGCTCTTGGCCTTCTCACATTTACGTAGGGTAGGGAAGTCAGCGGCAACAGCCCACGTCCGATCGGGCGGCAATGGTTTAGATGGAGGGGTATACGGACGTGGAGAATCGAATTCAGGTGGAACAACAAGGAAATACCTGGCGGATGAGCGCGTCGGTTGGGCGTATGCAGGTAGAGGTTGCAGCAAAACACTTACGGCGAGAACTGCCAATCCGAATCGAATCATGACATTTTGTCCCTGAGCTTAATATGCAGCCCCTGTAACGGTAATACCTATATCGCTCCCCGCATCACCTATCGTCCCGACGCTCACCGTTATGCCTCCCGACACCTTTGAAGGAACCGGGATCGGGAAGGGAATAATGAGCTGATTGTCGCTGTTGCCGGGGACGAGACACCACCGAAATAAAGTGTTCCAGCGGCCAAACCGGCAACGCTTACATTCGCACATCCGCCGGTATAAGTGGGGCCAACGGTTCCCGTGATGACCAGGTTAGCGATGTGTATCTGCTTATCTAGTACGCCAGCAATACTACAGGAATTCCGCTGACCTCCAGCCCCAATGCCTGAACACAGTTCCGCGCCGCCAGCGATAGCTTGTGTCGGGACTGTCGCGGCAGCCTCACCCGAGTGGGCGAAGCCCAGGACACTTGTAATGAGAACCATGAAGATCGTTGCAAAAACCTCTGGTCGGCGCATGCTTTCCCTCCCGTAGTCTGCCTTACCTGGGATTTGCAATAACGGTACTCAATGCCTGGGGGGGGTGCCAAGGACTGAAAGCGTGATTTGCCCACAAGGAGAAGGGCCAAGCAGTTCAACTCTCCGACGACTTACTAAGTGACTGGTGCTAAGCTGATGGGGCTTCAGTATGAATGATTTCGTCCATGATCGTCCGGCGCTGAAATGGCGCGACGGCGCGGCGCGCGAGGAACTCGATCATCTCGCGGTTGAAGAACCGCTGGAGATTCGTCTTGGCGGCACGCGCTTTTCGGTCACCATGCGCACGCCGGGCCACGATGAGGAACTGGTGGCTGGGTTTCTGCTGACCGAGGGCTTTATCGCCCACGCCGACGAGATCGGCGAGATTCGCCGGGTGCGCGACCGCCGGGGCCATCCCGAACCCAATATCGTGGACGTAATTCTGCACGTGCCGGCTGATGCGTTGCGCAAGCGGCTCAAGCGCAATCTGGCGATTTCGTCCAGTTGCGGCCTGTGCGGCAAGACTTCGATCGATGCGCTCCGTCTGAGTCTTGAACCGCTTGAAGATGCAACGCTGGTGCGTCCGGATTTTCTGCTGAGTCTGGGAGCGGAAATGCGGGCGGCGCAGGAAATCTTCGCCAGCACGGGCGGACTGCACGCCGCGGCTCTGTTTCGAGTGCCGGGTATCGATAGCCTCGCAGCGGGCAATCCGCCGGTGGTAGTCCGCGAGGATATCGGACGCCACAATGCGGTGGATAAAGTGATAGGCTATGCGCTGGCGGCCGGGATGACACCGCTGGCGGGTACCGTCCTGATGGTCAGCGGGCGTCAAAGTTTCGAGATCGTGCAAAAGACCGCGGCGGCTGGCATCCCGATTCTGGCCGGGGTTTCGGCTCCCTCGTCGCTGTCAGCCGAATTAGCTGAAGAACTTGGTATCACTCTGATAGGATTTATGCGCGAGGGCGGGTTCAACGTATATTGTCACGCGGAACGTGTTATCACCAATTAACTGTTATCTATCACTCCATCGGCACGGCGCCCAGGTTGCCGTTCGCACACCGGCGCAGTAGTTTAAGTAGCTAGGGAAGAAGGAATTAGAACCTCGTATGTTCTTGCGCAAGCGGGCGCTCGAGCGCATCGCAAAGGAAAAAATCCTCTACGAGCGCCGCCAGGGCGGGGATATCGCGGTTTGCGTCGTTTATCCAAATATATACCGGCTGGGGATGGCCAACCTCGGCTATCAGGCCATCTTTCAGATTTTCGATTCCGATCGATTGGTAAGCGCCGACCGCGCCTTTTTGCCCGATCCCGATGAACGTGCGGTGCTCAAGGCGCGGGGCCAGATGCCGCTGTCGCTTGAGCAGGGCCGTCCGCTTTCCGATTTCGACATCCTCGCCCTTTCGATTTCATTCGAGACCGACTACCTCAATGTGGTTTCGATGCTGCGGATGGCGGGGATTCCGCTCGATCGGAGCGAGCGTGCCGGCCGCGGGTTCCCCTTGATCGTCGCGGGCGGCTCGGCCGTGTTCCTTAATCCTGAACCGATTGCGGATTTTATCGATCTGTTCCTGATTGGCGAAGGCGAGGAGATGGTGCCGGAATTTCTCGCCCGCTATCACGAGGTTCGAACGCTCGATGAAGAGCGCCGCCTGACCGAACTGGCGAAGGTTGAAGGTGCGTACCGGCCCGGCTACTTCATGCCGGTCTACGACGAAACCGGACGGATTGAAAAAGTCGAGTACAGCGGTCCCGGCAAGCCGATCGTGAACCGCCGCATGATCCGCGACCTCGATAGCTTCAACACCGCTTCGTTGATTCTCTCCGAAGAGTCGGTTTTCGGCGACATGTTTCTGGTCGAAGCCAGCCGCGGCTGCCAGTGGGGATGCCGCTTCTGCGCGGCGGGCTTCATGTATCGTCCGATTCGCTATCGCAGCCCAGAACGTCTGACGGCCGAAGCCGATCGCGGTCTGGCGCATCGCAAAGTAATTGGTCTGGTGGGAGCCGAAATGGCTAGCGTACCGGGGGTCGCCGGTATTGCTGACCATGTCGCCCGCAAGGGGGGCCGGCTCTCACCTTCTTCTCTTAAGGCCGATTGCATCTCGCCCGCGCTGGCCGCCGCCCTGTCGCGCAACGGCAATCACAGCGTGACCATCGCGCCCGAGGCCGGCAGCGAGCGGATGCGCAAGGTGATCAATAAAAATCTCACCGAAGCGGATATTCTGCGCGCGGCCGATCTGATGGTGGGCGAGGGCGTCGAGCAGTTGAAATGTTATTTCATGATTGGCCTGCCCGAGGAGCGCGACGAGGACGTGCTCGAGATTGCGCGGCTGACCGGCCGGATTCTGGAGCACGCGCGATCGGGCCGCCGCCGGGTTGGCCATGTGACGGTTTCGCTCAATCCGTTCGTACCCAAGCCATGGACGCCGTTTCAATGGGATCCGATGGAAAGCGCGCCCGCCCTCAAGCATAAGGTGGCGCTGCTGCGATCGGAGTTCGCCCGTGCCGGTGGCGGTATCGAACTTGACGCCGAATCGCCGCGCGAAGCCTATTTTCAGGCCCTGGTCTCGCGTGGCGATCGCCGTGTGGGATCGATTTTGCGCCACCTCGATCAGGGCGGATGTGATTCGGCGGGTGCCATATGGCACGAACTGCGCACGATTCACAGGGAAGCGCAGGCGGGAAAAGAGGGCGGCTTGCCCGATCCAGATTTCTTTGCGGCGCGCCGCTTCGGTAATGATGAAATCCTGCCGTGGGACTTCATCGACCATCGTATCCATAAATGGTTTCTGCTCTCCGAACGTAAGAAGGCTCACTATGAGCATCAGAGCAAACCATGCGACGTGACGCGCTGCACCGTATGCGGCGCGTGCTGACCATCTTCACCATCCGAGGGGAAAATGAAATACGAGGGGACCAGGGCCTGGCGTTATTGGCGCGCCAGCGTAGGAGTCATTGCGATCGCGGCGATGCTGACGCTGTCTATGCCGTCGCATGCGCAGGATGAGGGAGCCGATCCGGGACCGCCGCCTTCAGGGGGCGGGCCGCCGGCGACCACGATTGAACCCGCACCCGCCACTTCCGAGGCCCCGCTGGCAGCTCCGGTCGGAGTTCCGGCGGCGGCTAAACCGCGCCGTCGCAAAGTTCATCACGCGGCCACGGTGCATCATTTCCCGGTCGAAGCGGCTACCGCGCGGCTTCAATTGAAGAGCGACACGCCGATCTGCGCCAGTCCGGTGGCCGGCGCGCGATCAATCGAACGCGGCCAGGCGGGAAAATTTGTCGATGTGACCGGTATCACGCCTCATTGGCTGCGCGTTCGGCTCAAGAACGGAAAGGTTGGCTATGTCCGGCAGAAAGACGTCCGGATGGTGACGCCGGCGGATAAGTTCTTTCAACTGACAAGCGATGCGCCGGTGCGCGCGGAACCGAATCAGTGGGCGGCTAAACTCGCCGCGGTGCACCGAGGGCACGACGTGCATATCATCGGGATGGCTCTCAGTTACATGAAAATCCGCATGAAAAACGGGCTTGAGGGATACATCCCGACCACCGCGCTGGAGTAGTCCACGGGCGGTGGCTTATCGCAGCGGGTGAACCTCTGCACAAGTCTGTTTGTCATTCTGAGGCGCAGCCGAACAATCCGGCCGGTTTCTTCCTGCCCTCTCCCCCAGATCGGGGGAGAGTTGGGGAGCGGGTCACTCAGCGGTGCGCATGGGGCGGCGCGCCGCGCCAGAAAAGTTGCGAATCACGAACGCAACAGGTGCCCGATCGATTCGCGCTGCGCCCTGATGCGCCAAGGACCCTCACCGCCTCGCAAAGGCTTGCTCGGCCGCCTCTCCCGGCTCGTGGGAGAGGCTTTTCGGGCGAGATCTTTCAAACTCGCCTCGCGGAGGCTTCCTTGGAAATAACAACGAAGGAATGCCGTGATTCTTCGCTGCGCTCAGAATGACAACGCAAAGCAGCAATTCGGTGGATGCGGGGCGCGGCGCTGATTTGCCGTATGGGGCTAATGGAGCGAAGCGCTGCGCGTGGTCGACGTGGAAACCCTGGCAGGTTCCGGTGCCGGCACTTCCGTCAGGCTGGGTTCGATCACTACGCCGTGGCTGCCGAGTTTGTTGAAGTCGCTGAATCTTACCGGCCGGCTCTTGCCATGCAAGACATATTGCCGATGCAGAGCATGTTCAGCTCGGATAACGGTGCGCACGCGCAGGTAAATCACGCCTACGATCATCACCGCGATCACGGCTAAGATGGACCGTTGCACCATCCGTCGCACCGCGAGCCGGCGCTCGAGCGCGGCAGCGGGTCCATTGTTCACGTCTCCGCCGCCGAAATCTTCTTCAATCTCGTCTGATCGTCTGCTCATCAGCAAACCTCGGCGAAATCACTTCGCTGAGCTCGTTAGCAACGCAGCAACATCCCCGGTTGCGATTGATTATCCCGAATCTTATACCTGAATACCTTGCGCTACAAAATGAATTACGCGAGCCTCGGTTCATCGCGAAACACCGGTCTAGCCGTTGCCGATCGATAGCGAATCCGGTACGCCTGCCACGATGACCTCTGATGATCGCCGCGGATGGGTAATCGTCGCCAGCCTGTTTACCAATCTGCTGTTGGTGTTCGGCGCGGGGTTTTTCACTGCCGGAATTTTCTTCAGTCCGCTGCTCAAGGAATTCAATTGGAGCCGCGCGCAGCTTTCATCGGTCACCGCCGCGCTGCAGGCCACGCTGGGGATCAGCGCCCCGTTATGGGGATGGATACTCGATCGGATCGAGGCGCGATGGCTGATGGCGTCGGGTGCGGCGCTGGTGGCAATCGCATTCCTGGCGGCCAGCCGGATCGAATCCTTCACACCATTGTTTATCTGCTACGTCGCGGTTGGATTGGGGCTGGGAGCCTCGGGCCTGTTGCCGTCCTCATTGGTGGTGGCTAACTGGTTTCGCCGGCGGCGCGGAATCGCGATGGGTATCGCGATGGCGGGCACCTCGGTCGGCGGCAGCGTGATGACGATGGCGGCGCACTGGGCGATCGCGCATTACGGATGGCGCGCCGGTTACGTGTTGCTGGCCGCGCCGATGCTCCTGGTCGCGGTTCCCGTGATTCTGCTCAAAGTGCAAACCCATCCGCCGGATCGTCAGCCGGTAAGTGTGACAGCCAGCCGGGCCGCGCTGCCCGGATTGGAAATCGGACCGGCGCTGCGCACGCGTTCGTTCTGGATGGTCTTCATCATCCAGCTCTGCTTCGGTTACTTCGCCGTGGCTATCGTGGTCCATATGCCGCCCTACCTGATGGGTCTGGGATACGGCCCGGGAATCGCGGCTTTGAGCCTGAGCCTGGTGCTGGTCTGCTCCTCGGTGGGGAAACTGGTGATGGGCACGATCGCCGATCGCACCAGCGGCAGGGTTGCCGTAACTATCAATTTCGCGATCACTGCAATTGGATTTGCGATGTTTCTGGGCGCACGTTCGCCGGCGATTCTGGCCGCCTCGATTCCAATCTTCGGCCTGGCGATTGGCGCGCCGATCGCGCTGGTGCCATTGCTGACCGCCGAATGCCTGGGCCTGAAGCGTTTCGGATCGATCGTCGGCCTGACCAATATCGCGTATACGATTGGCGCGGGGCTCGGTCCGGTGCTCTCAGGACATATCTACGACGTGACGCACAGCTATGCCGAGGCATTTATAGTGTTTGCTTTGATGGCCCTGATCGGCAGCGGTGCCGCCAGCGCCTGTTTCCGGCTCGATGAGGAGCAGGCCCGGTTTTTGAAGATGGCGGTTCCCGCTGAATCGTAAGCGCCGAGCCTTCATGCCTCGGAGTCGATCGCTAATATGCGGCGCACTTTGGCCTGGATATCCGGGGCGTTCAACACGTCGCTGATGATTGCCACGGAATCCGCCCCGGCCTGAATCGTCTCCGCCATCCGAGCCTCGGTAATCCCGCCGATCGCCACAATCGGTATCCGTACAGCGGCCCGAACTTTACGCAGCGCCTCCACCCCTTGTCCCACAAGGGTCCGTTTTGCCCCGCCCGGGTACATCGGACCGAACCCGATGTAGTCGGCGCCGGCCGCCTGAGCCGCCGTTGCCTGTTCGACGCTATGGGTTGATAGCCCAACGATTCGGCCGGGGCCGAGCAAACCGCGAGCGGCTTCCAGCGGCAGATCGTCCTGTCCCAGATGGACCCCGTCGGCCGCGGCCAGTATCGCGATATCCACGCGGTCATTTACGATAAAAAGGGCGTTGGAATCGCGGCACATTTGCGCAATCGCACGCGCCGATTCGAGGAAGTCGCGCGTCGGGACGGCCTTGAGGCGAAGCTGGAGCATGCGCACGCCGGAATCGAGCAGGATGCGCGCCAGATCGACTGGATTGCGGGCGGCGGATGAATCGACGATCGCATAGAAACGGGAGCGCAGGGGGTGAAACGAAGTCATCGGCATCACTTGATACGCCATATGTAAAATAAGTCAGAGTCTACCAAAGCCCATGATTGCCGGGAGTAATCCACATTACCGCAGGATAAATTAGATAAACTATCTGTTTGCATTAGATTTTTTTATGGCTGCCCACGCAAATGCAGGTTGCTTGTGCTCGGTACGGCGGGTAAGGTTGCCCACAACGATGAGGGCGCAAACGGCATATCTGGTGTTAACCTTTCTTGGGGTAGCACTAACTCTGCCTTTTCGCGTTATGGCGCAACAGCCCATGCCTGGTATCCAGGTAACCGGGCGTATCGTGGTTGCCGCAGCTCCCAGTGATCCAGTGAAACAAGTTGCGGTGGAAGCGCCAGCCTGGGGCGAATCGGCCGCCGCAGCGATCGAGCAGAAATCGAGCTTTGATCATGCCGCTACCGTTAATGGCGCGCTGCCCAATTTCGTGCGCAGTAATCCCAGACCGGTCGCTCCTTTTCCAATCGTTTTGAATCATACCGTCCGGCGGTATGTCGAGGATATGCTGGCGCATCCCGGCGGGCTGGATGAGGCCTTTGCGCGCAGCAGACCGTACTTCACGCAGATGGTGCGGGTGCTCGAGCAGAATGGGTTGCCGCCGGATTTGGTTTATCTGAGCTTCGCCGAAAGTTGTTTCACCAGCGATGGCGCCGGACCCTGGCAGCTCAGCAAGGCCACCGCGCGAAGATTCGGGCTGGTGGTGAATAACACGGTCGATGAGCGGCGCGACCCGATCAAGTCCACCCGCGCCGCCGCCGAATATCTGGCCACGCTGCACGACGAAACCGACGATTGGCATATCGCGTTGATCGGATGGAACAAGGGCGAGACCGTGCTCGATCGCTTCCTGGGCCTGCGCGGGATCGATTACAACCGTTTGCTCGCGCAACTTCCGCGCACCACCAGCGCGCTGATGAACCGCTTCATGGCGGTGGCCGTGATTGCTCATCATGCCCGAGACTACGGGCTTCAGGCCATCACCTTCACCATGCCGCCCTCATACCGGATGGTGCGGGTTGCGCCCGGCACCTCCTTGCGCACGATCGCGACGCAGCAGGGAACCTCGGTCGACCGGCTGCGAGAGTTGAATCCGGCGCTGCTGCGCGATCGCGTGCCCCAACGGACCGCCGGCTTCGACGTCCGCGTTCCTGTTGCGACCAAGGCCGCGCTCTAGCTGTTCACCGTTACCTGCCTCTGAAATTCCAATCGCAACGACGTCTTCGCGATGTTTCTGATCGGGAGGCGGCCCGGCTATGCTTGGTTCAATCATGATTAGTGTGGATGAAGCGCTTGCGCTGGTATTGGAAAATGTTGCGCCGCTCGGCCGCGAGCGCGTGTCGATTCTGAACTTGCGCGATCGGGTGCTGGCCGAGGAGATTCGCTCGCCCCGGGAAATTCCCGCCTTCGATAACTCCGCGATGGACGGTTACGCGGTGCGCGCCGCTGATGTGTCGTCGGCCGCCGCGGGCCACCCGGTGCGGCTGGCGGTCACTGAGACTATCGCGGCGGGTGCAATGCCCTCGAAAACGGTCGGGAACGGTCAGGCGGCCCGGATCATGACCGGTGCGCCGATACCCGAGGGCGCCGACAGTATCGTTCCGGTCGAGCGCACGCGTGGCGAGGGTGATACGGTCGAAATTCTGGCCGCCGCCGAAGTGGCCGCTTTCGTGCGGCCACGCGGCGAGGATCTACGCCGGGGCGAGGTGGTGCTCAGTCCAGGAAGAAAATTAACCTCCGCCGATCTGGGCACGCTGGCCTCGCTCAATCGCGCGATGGTTTACGTCTATCGGCGTCCGCGGGTGGCGATAATCGCGACTGGTGACGAACTCGTCGATATCGACCAAATTCCAAGCGGGGCGCAGGTGATAAATTCGAGCGCCTACGGCTTGTTTGGCGCAATCGAGGCGGCGGGCGGCGAGCCGGTGATGTTGGGGATCGCGCCGGATCGCGCCGATGAAATTCGCGCCCGGCTCAAGGAAGCGTCAAGCTTTGATATGGCGCTGTCGACCGGCGGGGTCTCGGTAGGCCAGTTCGACCACGTCAAGGGCGGCTTGGATCAGATTGGGATGCGCGAGTTGTTCCACGGCGTCGCCCAGCGCCCCGGCCGTCCGCTCAAGTTCGGTTTGATCGAGGGCCGCCCATTCTTCGGCTTGCCCGGCAACCCGGTCTCCACCATGGTGTGCTTTTACCTTTATGCGCGGGCCGCGATTCGGAAAATGAACGGCATCACCCCCGACCGGCTTGGTCTGCCGCGAATCTCGGTCCGCTGCGCGGTGGATATCAAAAAGGCGAACAATCTGACCGAATTCGTGCGGGTCATGGTGGAACGCAAAGATGGCGAATTACTCGTCCGTCCGACCGGGAACCAGAGTTCAGGAGCGCTGAGTTCGCTGTCGAGGGCCGATGCTCTGTTAATCGGTCCGGCCGCGGATAATCCACTCAAGACCGGCAGCTATCTGACGGCGCTGGTGCTCGATCCGGAAGGAGTGACGGATACGGAATCATGGCTGGAGGCGCGCCACCGCCGCCAGAGCCATTGAACGGCCAGGGTCAACAATGACCCGGCGGCCAAACAGGCGACCACCAGGCCGGAAACGTTGATGCTTAGTTGCACTCCGAAGGGAAGCATTCGGAAGCTGACCGGCGCCAGCCGCGAATTGGCGTAAATTATGTATAGGAGCCACAGCACGATTATCGCGCTGACGATGAACTTGGGATTTTTCAGGAACGCCGGCATCACCATGTCTCCAATCCGCAGCTTGGCAAAAGCTTGGACAGTTGCACCCTGCTTGTCAACGCATCGCGTAATCCGCGATGCCGCGGGAAGCGGCCATTCCAGATGAAATTCAGGGTCGGCAACGGTTTTGATTTCCATCCGCTGCGGAGCGGACGCAAGTTGATTCTGGGCGGAATCGAAATTGCGCACGAAACCGGACTGGACGGCCATTCCGATGCTGATGTGCTGGCGCATGCGCTGGCCAACGCCATCCTGGGGGCGCTCGGACTGGGGGACCTCGGTACTCACTTCCCGGATAACGATCCGCGTCACGCCGGGGCTGACAGTATCGACCTGCTCAAACGGGTATGGACGCTGGCCTGCGATCGTGGATGGCGGCTCGGCAATGCCGACCTCACGGTCTTCGCGCAGCGGCCCCGGCTCAAGCCGTTCGTTGCCGCGATGCGCGATCGATTAGCGGGCGCGCTCGATGCCGACCCCGCCGAGCTGAACATCAAGGCCGCGAGCCCCGAAGGACTGGGCGCGCTAGGGCGGGGCGAAGGGATGGCGGCCGCCGCGATCGTGATGCTGGTCAGCGAGCGAGACCCTGATTCACGCTGAGCGCAGGGCCAGATCATCGGCGGCGATGCGCTAGCGCATCACCTGGGTGAGTCCGCTCGGCATGCTGTAGCGCGCGATGTCATCGTAGTTGACCCCGTCAAGGTGCCTGCATTCTTCGTCGCTGAACTGACCGCGGCCATCGGGCCCTGCCGTCATGAATGCGCTCATGTGCGAGGTGTCCAGATTCCACATCACCTCGATCGCGTTGCCGTTGCTAAGCTGGACGCCCTCGTGCGGCACCGCAGTGGCGATTCGACTGGCCATCTGAAGCTTGAACAGCTTCATATGCGGATTGTAGATATCCTTCCAGAAGATCACGAAAGCGGATTTGTCCACGTACATGATCTGTTTGCCGTAACAATAACCGGATTGTTGCGACGGGATGCGCCGCGTATCGATTACGTAGGTATCGCGGGTTTCCCATTTTCCAACCTCAGGTTTCGGAAAATAGAGCGGGTAATAGTTGGCAAGCTGGCCATAGCGGTGCGGGTCGGAGTTGGTCAGCGCCAGGATTCGCTGATCGCGTAGGAAATGGGCCTCAAAGCGCGCGATGCCTCCGCTGAAGCCGGTAAAGTCGTCCGGCGTGAAATCGCTGCCCGCCACCGGCGCGCAGCGGCTATTGGTCGAACCGCGCAGAACGCGCCGAAGCTGCGGCACGAAGATATACACGTCTTCGGCTTTGGCCGGATCGATATAATAAATCGTCAGAAACGCAGTATAACGCTGCTGCTCGGGCGCGAGCACCATCGAGAACTGACTATAGTCGATACCCTGGGCGCGAGGATCGTTGATCGGCTGACTCGCATCGCTTATATGGCTCAGCCGCCGGAACACATCCTCGTAACGGGCGCTGGTGACCTGATGCGCGGAATTTATCAGGTACTGGTAGTCGTCGTTGCCGCAGTAGAGATAGGGGATTGATCGGTACCAGAAATCGACCAGAATTTTGTACCCCTTCTCGGGTTCGGCGGGATTTGGGAATGGAGACCCGGCGACATATCCGGTGATCGTACGGCCACCGCCGGAAGTTTCCTTGATCCGCACCAAATTGCTGTATTTCTCGGTGTTCCGGACATATTCCTCGGGCAGTGGGTAATTGTCGGTTGCGCCGACCTCCATCCGAAAATCCGCCGGCATTTTCCAGAAGTATTGCCCCTCGAACAGCGCCTGCATCCCTTGCGGCATGAATTGCTTGTACTGCTGCCAGTTGGCGAGCGTGATGATCGTTCCGGGCGGAATCGAACTTTCATCGGCGGCCGTGGCGGCCATCGGCGACAGCATCAGACAGATTGCGATCGCGGCACCAAGCGCTGTGAACATGCGATAAATTCTCATTCAATCATCCTGCTTCTTAACGGGGCTTAATTTAATTTAACTAAATAGCGCATTTTAGCAATTAAGAATGCTGATTTAGATCAACTATCGATAAAAAGACAATCCGGAGATAAAAGAGACTCCAGCCGGGACAAGGGTTGCGCGATCACCATTACGCGGTGCACGATAGTGAAGCCATCGAGGGGCGGCCAGATCTCCGGCATCCGTCGTGCTGTTCAATTCCTACGCGTTTACCTTTGCTTTTTTGCCGATCGTACTGATCCTGTTTGGATTGTTCGCGCGATCGGGCCGCCAATTGCTGACCGCAGGCTTCGTCATTTTGGCCTCGCTGTTTTTCTATGGATGGTGGAATTGGCATTACCTGTTTCTGTTCGGTTTTTCTATCGGGTTCAATTATTTGTGGTCGCTGATACTGGCCCCAGCCGATCAGGATATCGCTGATACCGCTAGCCGGGTGCGCCGGCGCCAAATGCTGATGGGAGCCGGCGTCGCGGTCAATCTCGCGCTGCTCGGCTACTTCAAATATCGGAATTTTTTTGTCGGCAACCTGGGCGCCGCGCTCGGTACGCATTGGAACCTGCCGCCGCTGGTATTGCCGCTGGCGGTTTCGTTCTTCACCTTCGAGCAGATCACCTACCTGAGCGCGTCCTTTCGCGGTGAACCCGGCACCGGCGATTTCACCAGCTACTGCATGTTCATCACGTTCTTTCCTCATCTGATTGCCGGCCCGATCGTCCGCTATAGCGAAATCTACCCGCAATTCAATCGTCATACGCGTTTTGAGCTATCGGCCGCGAACCTCACCGACGGCTTGATGATTTTTGCCATCGGACTGTTCAAAAAGGTGATAATCGCGGATACGTTCCGCGACATCTGCAATCCGATATTTGCCCACGCCGGACCTTTCTCGTTCGGCGATGCTTGGGGTGCCGCGCTCGCTTTTTGCCTGGAAATTTATTTTGATTTTTCCGGTTATTCCGACATGGCAATTGGAATTGCGCGGATGTTCGGGGTCAAGTTTCCCGAGAACTTCGATTCTCCTTATCAGTCCCGCGATCTGATTCAGTTCTGGCGGCGATGGCATATCACGCTATCTTTTTTTCTGCGCGACTATCTGTATATCCCGCTCGGCGGCAACCGCCGCGGGGAGGCCCGTCACTATCTCAACCTGATGGCCACGATGGTGCTTGGCGGCCTGTGGCACGGCGCAAACTGGACCTTCATCGTATGGGGCGCGCTGCATGGATTGGGTCTGTCGCTGAATCACGTGCGCCGAAAATCCGCCTGGAAACTGCCCGCTCCGGCCGCTTCGGCGGTGACTTTCATCTTCGTCACTATCGCATGGGTATTTTTCCGCGCACCGACCTTTAGCGAAGCCGCGAATCTGCTGCATGCGATGGCAGGGCTGTCGCATTCCACGGTGGTCCATAAATATTCGATTCATGCCCATCAACTGGCGAGAATCGCGATCGGATTGGCAATAGTGCTGTTTTTTCCGAATCGCCAGAAGTTACTCAGCCGCCAATGGTCGAGCGATTGGGCTTACGCCGCCGCCTTCGCGATTCTGATGGCGGCCAGTACCATGACGATGGCCAATCCTCCGCCATTTATCTATTTCCAGTTCTAAATCCCGGGCCCGCAGATGAAGCGCCGTCTTTTCCTGATGCTCGCAGCGTGCGCTGTGCTGACGCTGAGCGGTGCGCTGGCCAACTTCTTACTGAATCCATATGGCATCTGGAATACGCGGCTGATCGACCCGATTTTCCGCAAACCGAAGGACGAGCACATCGCGCTTCCCTATGCGATCCATCGCGACGGCCTTTCGACCCTCCTGGTCGGCACCTCGCGGGTGGTGTTCGGGATGCGCATCGATCAGTTGACCGCCAATGGAATCGTCAATGGCGGCGTGCGGGCGGCGAGCCTGCGCGATTCATGTGCGGTGGTGCAGAGCGCGTTCGCCAATCCTCATCTCAAGCGAATCGTTTGGGGTCTCGATTTTTTCCAGTTCAATCAGGGCTGGAATCCCGCCGATCCTGAGTTTCAACGCAGGTTCAGCGGTGGACCGGGCGTGGTGATCGAGGATGCTCTGCTGAGTCTGGCGGCGCTCGACAATGGTATCGACGATTTCAAGCGCATGCTCCGCGGGCGCGCAAGGCTTCCAATCACCGCGACTGCCCCCATCCCCTGGCCGCCCGATACCATCTGCCGTCAGTTTGCGGCGCAGCGCAGTCAAGGCCTGGTGGCGATGAGTTCCGAAGCAATCGTCCGGCAAATCGAGATTTTACCGGGGTATCAGAACTATCGCTGGTCGGATGAGTTCTGGCGGCTATTCCGCGCAACTATCGATCAGGCGCAGCGGCGCCGGGTGCAGATGATCCTGTTCGTGCCGCCGATGAGCGAATACGAGCTGGAAGTTATCCGGCGCGGAGGGCTGTGGAGCGACTTCGATAGCTGGAAGCGCCATCTGGTGACGGCCGGGCCGGTGTGGGATTTTTCCGGTTACAACCGAGTGGCGCGGGCGGGCGATTTCTACAGCGACGTGATGCATCACAAGCCGCCGGTCGGCCAGACACTGTTGCGCGATCTGCTCGGGATGCCGCTGCCGTCATGCGATGGGATCGCGCAAACGCTCAACGCTGGCCGGGTACGCCTTGAGCAGTCGAATATCGACAACGCAATCGCGGAGCAGGACCGTGCGATGATGGAAACCGCGAGCGACCAATCGCGCTACAGCCGGCTGGCGGCGATCGGCATTAAAGCGCGGCAGGACCGAGCCGCAGCTAATCTCCGGGCCTCGTTTTAAATTGACGAGCCGGATGAGCTAGCTGAGCAAAATCGCGACTTGCTGGGTCGACAAATCGTACCGTCCGCCCGCAACCATCAACACCTTCTGCGCGATCAGATGGCGGAATGGATCTTTCTTCCGCAGCCGATCGGCCTGCATCAGGACGTGTTGATCGGTTGCCACCGGAACCACCTGCGCCGGATCGCGGGGATCGCCGCCGGATTTTCTCACCAGCTTGCGGGCCCGCCGGACCGCAGGGTAAATCAATTCGACGAATTCCGGGGCTTTACGCGGATAACTGGCAACCGCCGCCTTTACCGCTCCGCAATCGGAATGCCCGAGCACGAAGAGAATGAGCGAGCCTAGAGTTTTCGTGCCATAGCCGAGGCTCTCCTCCACGATCCGGGCCGCGCTGTTGCCGGCCACTCGCGAGACGAACAAATCGCCGAGACCCTGATCGAAAAGCAGTTCGGGGGGAACGCGAGAATCCGAACATGACAGGATCGCGGCGAATGGGGTTTGAGCATTGGACGCTACGCAGTCGCGGCGGGTGGTATCCTCGCCCGGATGCTGCTGGGTCTGAGTTGACCAGCGCGTATTGCCATCGGTCAGCGCAGTGAGCGCGTCCTGCGGAGTGGTTGGCCGGTTTGGATTACAGATAGTGCCCAAAACTGGATCGGCGGTTGCAGTTCCTTTAGGTAATAGCGCGAGAATACCCGACAAAGCGCCGAGTCGCAGCACATTCCTACGGGTTAGAATTTGTGTGTCTGTCAAATTTCCCTCTCCGGTTTCCGCTCCAAAGTCGTCAACCTTCATTTGGATTTTTTCGTCGCCGATTGCGTGGGTCGAACAGCTTGTCCCATGTTCATATTCTTAGCCACGATCGCTCCGATGATAATTACGAAAGCCGTTAATCGCACCAAAAAAATCAAATTCTGGCTCTCCTGTTCGACTTCAAGCAAAGCCGATAATGCCTGGTTGAGAGCCAGCAACCAAAATGCAGCGGCAAAGGCTGGAAACAGCTTATCTCCTGTATGCGTCCAAAAGCGCAGAAAAAATAGTCCTGAAATTATATAGCCCATGGCAATTACACCAGAAGAAAAAAGCATCATAAATCTACTCCGTATCCCAGATAAAGCCATAGATTAAAACTGCAACTGCGGCGAAAGCGGTCAAATTTCTTAGCCATCGCAGATCAACGTTGGGAAAAATCACCAAATCGATGAACAGCAGAAGATTGTTTGCCGCCAATCCGACAAAGCACAGAAAACTCCAGAACATCAGCCGATTGCGAGTCGCCCGGTAACTGCGCATCAACAGCAGCATACAAACGAAACTGGTCGCGATGCATAACAAATAGACGATGGTTAGAAGCAGTCGCATGGTATTTAACGCCGCTTGAATTTGAAGGCGTCGGCGAAGCTTTGAATGCGATGTTTGGGGGAGTTGACGATCGCATCTATCATGGCCACTGGGCGAACCGCATAAAGTTTTGCGATTTGATCCACTAATTCATGGAGCGCCGAATTCGCAGCGCTGTATCTGAACTTCCCTGGTGAACTTTCTATCACTAGACCGAACTGTTGGAAATCCTGAATAATCCTCCCGACAATCAAATCGCTGGCGCGCAGTTCCTGCGTCAGCTCATCGATCGCCCAAATTCGATCGCTTTTTTGACGCATCAGAAGCAGCAATTCCAAGGACCATACGGACCTGAGATACGCCCGTACAAAACTCATCACCTCGGCAGAAAATGCGCCTGAATCTTCAACCATCACGGAACATCCGACAGGATTGGAGGCCGGACAATTGAAGAATGAGTGTGCCTGCTAAAAATAAAAAATCAATCGCCCTTGAAGACCGGTTTGCGCCGGTTCAGGAACGACGACACGCCCTGCCGAAAGTCCTCGCTGCCATAGGCGCGCCCGATCAGATCGCGATCGTCGATCGCGCGCCGTTGAGCCTGAATTCTGCCGATGGCCGCTTTGGTCACCTCAAGCGTAATTGGCGCGTGCGCCGAGATTTCGAGCGCAACTTTCTTCGCGTGGTCGAAAACCTCTCCATCTGGAACCACTTCGTTCAGCAGTCCCACAGCTTCGGCCGATTCAGCGTCGCATAGGCGCGCCCGATAAATTAGTTCCTTGGTCCGGCTGGGTCCGAGCAAATCGAGCAGGCGGGCATAGTTCGCAATCGAGAGGCAATTCCCGAGCGTACGAGCGACCGGGATACCGATTTTAGCGCTCGCGCCGCCGTAACGCAGATCGCAAACTATCGCGAGCGCCGCGCCCGCGCCCACCGCATAGCCTTCGATTGCCGCGATGGTGGGTTTGGCGACCGCCTCAAGCCTGCCGGTGGCGGCTTCGAGCCGCCGCTCATACGCAATACCATCGTCGGCGCCGGTAAAATTTTGAAACTGCGAAATGTCGGTTCCGGCCGCGAAGGCCTTGCCGCCCGCTCCCTGAAGAATCATGACGCGAATTTCTGGATCGTTATCGACCCGCTCGCAAACCTCGATCAGTGAATCGTACATCGCCCAGGTCAGGGCGTTGAGCGCCTGCGGGCGATTGAGGGTAACGATCGCCAGCGCACCCTCGCGATCGAAGAGCAGTTCGGACTCGGCCATCGAAATTGCCTTTCCAGATCAGGGGCACGCGGATGTTTCCTCGTGCCTGGCCTTCCCCGCGTCCGGGCGCGGGGAAGGTTGGGAATCATCCGACTTCGGTTTAAGCCAAAACTAATGCAGCGGCGAAAACGAGGCCGGCGCCACCAGCATGTTTTCCTGCTTAATCAGGAATTCCGCGGTGCTTGGCGGCCAGATGCCCTGCTTGACCGCATCCTGACGGACAGATTCGCGATGGGCGAAATCGCGGTAGGCCCAGATGTGAACCCATCGGCTGAGCGTGCCGGTTTCGCTGAACCAGGCGCCAACCAGGGGCGACAGCTTGATGCGTGGCTCAATCTTCTCGGACCAGCGCTTGATCACCTCGGGAATCGTACCCGCCCGGTAGGTGTAGGTGCGGATTTCGTAAAGAGCGCCGAGTTCCCGCGGCTCGATCGGGGGCGAAAACGGCGCCGCGGTCAGAAAATCCACCTTCATCTCGACCACGTATTCAAGCGTCTTCGGCGGCCAACCCTTCTCGTTGGCCAGTTCGGCCCGCACTTTTTCGCGATGGGCCATGCTGTCATAGGGCCAGATGTGCACCACGGAGTTGAGCGTGCCGACCTCCGTATGCCATAAACCGCCCAGTTTGGAGTATTTGCTGCGTACCGCCATCCCCTGCCCGATTAGCTCTTCCACTGCCGGTACGCTTCTGGGCTTCAATTGATACTGCCGCATCTCAACGATCATGATCAGCTCCTATCCGATGTATTGGCGCCGTGATGATACTCCGGCGCCGGCCATTAGGACTAACCCGCGAATAACAAAAACCTGGCCGAATTGGGAGTGGCGCTCCAAACCCGCTATTCAACCGCCGCGATTGCGCGCATAGAGTAGGGCCACGGGTGGATATCCGCACAGGGAGGGTGCTCCAATGCCGGCGATTAAGGAAGGAGATCGCGTACTGTTGATCGATCGCAAGCTGTTTCGCGATGACAACACGCGCATCTTTGTCGGGGTGGTTGAAGAGTATGACGACGGGGTGGTACGGGCGCGGGGCTATTCGTTTCATGTCAGCTCCTACGAAATCGCCGGCACTGAACGGCACAGCGAGGAGCGATCGCGAGTCATATCGCTTTTCGCGGGCGACGTGATGTACATCCTGCCGCGCGAAATCGAAATCGCGAAGCTCCAGATCCGGCGATCGCCCAAGACGCTCACGCTGACCGATAATCTGGCATACAGCATGGATCTGACCGAGTTGATGCTGCGCGCCTAGTTTCTGCGCGGCGCGAGAGTCTCGATCAGCATTGCAATGCTGGCTGCGGTTTCGTCCGGATTGTCGAGCGGTACATGATGGAACGCGCGTGGAATTTCGCCCACGATCGATCCGCGAATGCGGCGCTGCATCGCGCGCATCGCGTGCGGGCTGATAAGCGTGCTATCGGCGCCGCGCAGGATCAGCGTCGGAGCCGTGATGAGCCGCAGTTTTGGACGCGACAGGCTCGACCCCACCATTCGCCGCCAGGCCCGCGTCTCCGGGTCGAAACGAAATGCCCATTTGCCATTGGGTAACTGCTCGGCGCAATCGATCGCGAGCCGCTCGATAGCTGCGCGCGACAGGTAGGTCTGCGGCGGCACCAGCCGAAAACGCCCAACGATAGCCGCAGCCGAATCAAGTTCGGGCCGGCCACCGCCGCGCGCCCGGCGGCGCCATCGCCACATCAGCCGGCGCCACAACGGCGGCGATCCGTGCGGCGCGTCGATAATCACCAGCGCCGCTATCAACTGCGGGTACAGGCTGGCCGTCCATTGCGCCACCGCACCGCCCATCGAATGTCCCACCAGCACCACCGGCGAGCCGATCTGCTCGATGAATTTGCGCACATCGTCCACGTACGCCGGCGGTCCATAGTGCGCCGGTCGTTCCCATTGACTGCGCCCGTGTCCGCGGAAGTCGAGCGCGATCACCCGCCCATGAGCGGTCAACTGCGGCGCAACCGCGTCCCACCAATGCGTGTTCGCGGCGCCGCCATGAAGTAACAGGATGGTTCGTTCGCGGGCCTCGCTATCCCACTGCACATAGTGAAGGCGCAGTCCGTTGATCTCGACAAAGTGATCGCTTGGAGTTAACTGTTCCGCCGCCGCCTGCTTCATAATCGAATGATAGAGGAGCGCGCCGCCGCTAAGAATAGTTCGCGACCAGATTGGCTTTCTTCTCGCCGTCCGGATGGTAAGCTTTCACGCCCATGAGCTGGCGCAAATCAGAGCTTCGAAATTGAAGCGATTTAGCAGCATAGTTTCAACGGTCGCGATTCTGATCGCGATCGCATGCGTGGTGCCCGGCCGCACGCGCGCCCAGGAACCGCCGATGGATAGCGCGGCGCAACCGACGCCGGTCCCCGATGCCGCGCCGCTGATGCTGGGTATTCACCCGTTCCCAAGCTACGGATCCGCGCCGTTGACGGCGGGCTTTATCCTGGACGCGCCGCTCGACGCGGATGATCAAATTGTGTCCTATCTATGGAACTTCGGTGATGGGCAGGTCTCGACCAGACCGCCGAATATTTTATTCCATACGTTCAAAAAACCCGGCTCGTACATTGTGACGGTGAGTATCGCCACCGCCGCGGGCCGAATGGGCACCGCGATGGCCGGCGTGATTGTTGCGCCGGCCGCCCGTTAGAACTTCTCGGTGAACGGCCGCACCTCAAGCTCCATGGTCCAGGCGCTGCGATCCTGATGCGCCAGATGCCAATAGGTTTCGGCAATCGCAGCCGGCTTTAACATCTGATCGGCGGTAAGCTGCACCGCTCGCTGCCGTCCCGGTATATCAATCGCGCCGTCGATATTGACCCAGGCGCAGTGAATGCCTTTGGGACCGAGATCGCGCGCCATCGATTGCGCCAGGCCGCGCAATGCAAATTTGGCCGGTCCAAAAGCGGCCGATCGCGGACCAGCTTTCATCCCGGCGGTCGCGCCGGTGAAGATCATCGTGCCGTGACCGCGGGCGATCATCAAGTCGACCACCTGCTTGACGCACAGGAACGCGCCCATCGCATTGGTGCGCCAAGTGCTTTCGAACTGAGCCGGCGTGATCTCGGTCACTCCGCCCCAGGTGCCGCTGCCGGCGTTGTAGAGCATCATCTCGACCGGCCCCAGGTCCGCCTCGATCTGCTCGAAGCCCGCTGCAATCTGGCCCGCATCGGCAACGTCGGCCGCAACTTCGAGAATGGTGGCGCCGCCGGTGCGGATTTCGCCGGCGAGCTTTTTTAGATAATCGGCGCGGCGGGCGACGATCGCCACCGCGTATTCTTTCGAGAAGCGATGAGCGAGCGCGGCTCCCAGTCCCGGCCCGACCCCTACCACCACCGCTACTGGACGCTGGTTCTTTTCCGATGCCATAAAAATGCCTCCAGCCGAATTGCCGGCTTCGATTCAGGGCCGGATATAAAAACTGCTTTTTACCATAGCGCAGGTTGGTGACTAAAGCAGGCGCGTGCTAAGAGATGCGTGCAAGATTTGGAGACCAAACCGAGTATCTGAACTTGGGGAAAATGTATTGGCAATGGCAGGGCATCGCATTGGCCGCGGCAATGGCTGCAACGGCGGCCGTGATCGGGTGCGCCGACGAGATGGCGCAGGAGAACGCCAACCAACTAAAGCAGGAGCAGAGCCAGATCGAAGACCTGCAACATCAAATCGATGCGCTTAAGCAGCAACAAGGTCAGTTTTACGCCCTAAGCTCGCAGGTGGCGCCGGGCGGATGCGATCACGGCGTGATGCACGATGCCACCAGGAAAGGCGAGGACAAGCTGGCGGCGCATGATTACGAAGCCGCGCTCGATTACTACCAGGATGCCGCCTCGGCCTGCCCCAATGATCCCAGCGTTGAATTTAATCTGGCGCGGGCCTATGAAGCGATGGGCGATCGCGATCAGGCGACCGTCCACTATCGGCGCGCGGCAAAGCTCGGCAAGGGTAAGCAGGCGGCGCTGAGACGGCAGGCGCGGCAGGCGATTTCAAGAATCGCGGCTGGACATTAACTCCGGTTGCCAACCGACGGGCCTTTTCCCATGAGCGATCCATTCAGTATCGAAGGCAAGGTGACGATCATAACAGGCGGCGGTACCGGACTCGGCGCCTCGATGGCGCGCGAATTCGCGCAACGGGGCGCGCCGGTGCTGATCGCGAGCCGCAATGCCACCCATCTGGAGCCGGTGCGCGATGAAATTCGGCGGGCGGGCGGGCGTTGCGAGATGAAGGTGATCGATGTGCGCGAGGCCGCCCAGTGCGACGCGATGGTCGCCGAGACCGTCGCGCATTTCGGCCGGCTCGACGTTTTGATCAACAATCATGGCGCAAGTATCGCCAGTCCCAGCCTCGATCTGTCGCCCAATGGATGGAAGGCGGTGGTCGATATCAATCTGAGCGGCACCTTCTTCGCCTCGCGCGCCGCCGCCCGGCAATTCATCGCCCAGAAACGCGGCGGAAAAAGCGGCGGATCGATAATAAATATTTCCTCGCTTGCCGGTGTGCTGGGGTCTGCGACCATGACTCCCTATGGAGCTTCGAAGGCGGGTGTGATCAACCTGACCATCTCGCATGCCAGCGAATGGGGCGAGCATGGAATCCGGGTGAACTGTATCGCGCCTGGGCCGATCGATACCGAGGGCGCCGCCGCTCGCACCTGGCCCAATCCCAAAGTCCGCGCGGCGGTGGTTCGTTCGCGCGCGTTGGGCCGTTTTGGACAGCCGGGTGAGGTGGCATGGCCGTGCATTTTTTTGGCATCGGAAGCCTCCAGCTACATTACCGGCGCGGTTTTGATGGTCGATGGCGGCACGGCATATCGCTACCGATCCGAATAAGTCGCCATCGATTGCAGTGAATAAAGGCAATTCACTTGTAATCAATAGCAGGTTGCGCTAAAAACCACGTACAATTTTGACACAGTGGGCAAGGAGAAGAGCGATGCGAAGTGGGTTAAGTAGAGTCGGCATAAGTCTTTTGGCGTTTGCAAGTTTCGTTTTTGTTTCAGGAACGGTTTATGCCGGACCGGACACCATCTCCAAATCTCAGGTCCAGGAGGGCTTTCGGATCTCGCCTATTCCGAAAAACCGGCTCAGTATGCACGGAAAGAATCACGATCTGGTTGGGCTTGGGAGCTATCTGGTAAACGGCGTGGGCGATTGTTCTGGCTGTCATTCGTTTCCGCAGTACACGGATCTTGCCGGCGACCCATTCGCATTAGCGACTCAGGACAAAACCCACATCATTTCCGCTCATTACAATACGGCTCATTATCTGGCGGGCGGTCAGTGCTTCGGACCGTTCATGGCCAGGAATATCACGCCTGACATCAGCACCGGTCTGCCCGCCGGCCTCACTTTTGCCGATTTCGTAACCGTGATAAGAACCGGCGCGGACGTGGAGTGCGAGAACGATCCCACGGACCCGATTTGCGCGATCGAACCGCCGACTCCAGTATTGCAGGTGATGCCGTGGCCGACGTACCACAACATGACCGATCGCGATCTGAAAGCGATCTACACCTATCTGAGCACGCTGCCTCATGCTGAGCCCTGCAACACGCCGGCCGATGGCTGTCCGGGATTTTCTGGCGCCGCCGCGAGTTCCTCGACTTACGCTTATGTCGGCACTGCCGATTGTCCGAATCCGGCTCCGCCGCAGTAGCGCCGCGTACCTCGCTTCGAGTTAGCGCGAGATAACGATTGAAGGTTGACGCTCACGATTGGGCGTCAACCTTTTTTTTGGGAATCAATATGACGCGCAGCTTATTGTGAACTGCTCTCCAATCCTTCAGCTTGTGCGTGACAAAATCTCTGTGTTATCGGGGAAGCGATATACCTTCGTGGCAGGGGACTGTGCGAAATGATGCCGGACCACGCGGCAAATGGATGAGAATCGTCGTCGATGAGTAACGAACCGCGTTATCTGGAACCGCGTTATCTGATAATTCACGGGCATTTCTATCAACCTCCACGCGAAAGTCCCTGGACCGGCCTGATCAATCAGGAGCACGGCGCCGCGCCTTACGCCAATTGGAACGAGAAAATATTGGCCGAATGCTATGAAGCGAACGCGGCCGCGCAGGTAGCCGAGGGCAACCTGATTCAGCTTCATAACAACTATGAAAGGATAAATTTCGACTGCGGACCCACCCTGGCGCGATGGCTGGCGCGGCATGGACGCAATGCATATCGCGCCATGCTGCGTGGCGATCAGGTGGCGGCTGGCCGCCACGACGGCCACGGCAACGCTATTGCGCAGGCCTCCAACCATTCGATTCTGCCGCTGCTTTCACCTCGCGATCGTGAAATTCAGATTGCCTGGGGCCTGGAGGATTTTCGCTTTCGCTTCGGGCGTGAAGCGGAGGGTTTGTGGCTTCCCGAATGCGCGGTGGACGAGGCGACGCTCGAAACGGTCGCCTCGGCGGGAGTTAAATTCGTGATCGCCGGCTCCGATCAGGGACGCTTCGGCGCGGCGGACGCCAACGATCGATCGGCGGGGCCGTTTCTATGGCGCGGAACTGCGGGAACCGTCGCGATTTTTCGGTTCGACCGCCGGTTTTCCAGCCTGCTGTGCGATAACCATGGACCGGCCGAGACGCCGTTTGCCGATCAGATTGCCGAAGCCCTGTTCGCGATGGCGCCGGGCGAGGCGCTTGTGCTAGCGGCCGACGGCGAATATTTCGGGCATCATAAGCGCAATGGCGCGGATAATCTGGCGCGGCTGCTGACGATGATCGATCGTCGCGAGGATATCGCAATCACGAACTGCTCCGCCTATCTCGCGAACCATCCGGCACGTGGCGAGTTTACCGTATCGGCGCCCAGTTCATGGAGCTGTCCGCATGGGATCGAACGCTGGCGATCGGATTGCGGCTGCCGTCTGGAGGCGAAGACCTCGCAGGAGTGGCGGGCGCCGCTGCGGACCGCGATTGAATTCGCGCGCGATCACTCCGCCGCGTTATATGAACGCTTCGCCGGCCAGATCGTTAGCGATCCGTGGGCGGCGCTGAAAGC
>DAHVFB010000040.1 GCA_027317185.1 Deltaproteobacteria bacterium | reverse complement strand
GCGCTGGCGTGTCGGAGGCTTTCAGCGAACATCGCGGGAGTCGCGAACGGCCGCGCCACGTCATGAATTACGACGCACTCACTCTCGGCACTGGTGAGCGCCAGCGCGATCCGCACCGAGTCCTGCCGTTGGACTCCGCCGGGAGTGATTTTCACCGGAATTTCGAGTGCGGCGGACCTTGCCTCGGCTCGCGCCATGGACTCCATCCCGGATGGCGCCGTGATCACCGCTTCCTCAATGCCCGCTACTTGAGCGATCGCCCGCAGGCAGTAGTGCAGCAGGGTATGCGAGCCGAGTTTGACGAAGGCTTTGGGGATTGAGGAGCCGAGACGGGAGCCGCTGCCGGCCGCGACCAGTATCGCCGATGCTTTCATTCGAAATTGAACATTTCCGGCGCCGGGCCAAAAAAAACCGGAGCATTTGCCCCGGTTCTCAGTTGATTCCTACCCCGATGCCGGAGGTCAACTCAAACTTCGATTAAGCGAAGATAGCCTTGAGTTCTTCAAGGATTTTTTCTTCGGAGTTCGCCTTGGCGATCGAGAGTTCCTTAACCAAAAGACTGCGCGCAGTATCAAGCATCTTGCGCTCGCCGAAGGAGAGTTCCTTATCGCCCTTAAGCACCAGTAAATCGCGCAGCACCGTGGCGATTTCCAATGGCGATCCGGTTTTAATCTTCTCGGTGTACTCGCGATAGCGCCGATTCCAGGTCTGAGTGTCCGCTTCCACCCGGCGCTGCTTCAAAATCTTGTAGATTTTCTCGACCATGTCTTTGCCGATCACTCGGCGCAGACCGACGGCCTCGACGTTTTCAGTGGGTATCATGATCGTGGTCTTTTCGGCGCCTAGAATTTTGAGCATGTAGAAACGGCGCTCGGTACCGGAGATCACGCGTACCTGAATATCCTCGATTACCGCTACTCCATGAGCAGGGTAGACAACTTTCTCACCTTTTTTGAATACCAGGTTAATTTCAGTTTTGGGACGGGGTGCTGGGGATGCTGGTTTGATGTTGGCGGGTGGCTGCGGTAAGGATTTCGCGGTTGAAGTCACCCGATGATTGACAGCGGTCCTATGAGCCTGCGGCATGGAACGATTATCGCATAATTACGGCTCGGTTGTAAGCCTACTAATTTTTGGGCAGTGAAGCTTTTTGGAAACGGTGTTTATTTGTGGTTAGTTAGATCAGTTTCCAGAGTTAATTCCATCACAATTGCGTCTTCGCCCAAGCCATAATAATTGCGCCGCAGGCGGCGATCTTCGAAATTAAACTTGCGATACAGATTACGAGCGGCGAAATTGGAACGTCGCACCTCAAGCGTTACCAACTCGATCTTTTTCGCTTTTGATTCGGCGATCGCTTCAGCCATCAACTGAGCCGCGATTCCCATCCGGCGCATCTCCGGATGCACCGCAACGTTGAGAATGTGGCATTCTTCCGCAATCAGCCATCGGCACAGAAAACCCGCCAAATTACCCTCATTCTCCGCGTCCGCATTCTGCTGGTCGGCCTCAGCCGTGATCAGGCGAGAAAAAGGCAGCGCCAGTTCGCGGCGGAATGACTCAAGGCTCCACGGATGGGGGAAAGCCAATCTCTCGATCTCGAAAATCCGCTGCAAATCACGGGGTGTCGCGTTTCTTATGCTGACCATTGCTTTCGCCAAGCATCAGCCTCTAAAACCGGCAGGTTTAAAAGCCCGCCAAGCATAGCACGAAGAATAAAAAGGTCGCATCGATGGGTTAGTGCGCAGGCATTTTCTATTTTGCCTCCCGGCGCGGAGCTCGGTAGCGGCTTGCCTTGGCGAATCCACTTTGGCAGTATGAGTACGTTTTTCCGTTAATAAAATGGCCCGATGGCCACCTAAATTGCAGATTCACTGCGAAAATACCTAGAGCTCAGCGGAGGGCGTTCGAATGAAGAAATTGGTGACGGTTTTCGGAGCGTTGGCGGCGGCGGCGGTAATGAGCGCCTGCGGTCCGAATATGAACGCTATCAACCAGTCGACTCAGCAGGCTCAGTCCTCGGCCACCCGCGCGCAGGCTGCGGCGCAGAATGCGGATACTGCGGCGAACCAGGCCGAATCGGCCTCGAAGCAGGCTGAAGACGGCGCCAATTCGGCACAGGCCGCAGTTAGCCGCGCCAACGACGCGGTGGCTCGCCTCGAAGCCGAATTTTCAAGCTCAGTCACGAAGTAAGCTCGATCACAAAGATCCGACGCAGCGGAGCGCGGGATGAATCTTCATCCCGCGTATTTCCGCACAGTTAGCACGCGGTCGAAGCCGGAATCCACTTCCAGCTTATCTGCCGGAATTAATTATCCCGCAATTAACTATTCTGTTTGGATTGCAGTTGCCGGCGTACTTCGTTGCGAAGCTGATCGTTATGCTCGATTTTCTGCTCCATCGCGCGGAAGGCTGAAATCGTCAAGCCCTGTCGTGCGCAGGCCTGCTCGACTGTGAGCCTGTGGTTGTGCTGCATTGTCCGGTATACAGCGACATACTGATTGATCTGCCGGGGTGAAAGCGTGTCTTCGTCTGCCGCGCCTTCATCAGTGGTTGAACTTTGCGCAAAAAGCTGGGTGCCGGGGAGTATCGTAAAGCGGGCCCCGGCGGTGAACAGAATAAGTCCGCTTGCCGCGATGACTGCTACCGCGACCGCGAGGTCCAATCCTCTGGACGGTATCCTGTCCGGTTTGTTGATGGTACTGTTGCCTCCGCCTTGATGCGTCACTAATCCTTGCACGGGATTTTACATTCTGAAAGCGGGCTGCTCTTGCAAAACAGCCGTGAATGCTTAAATTTGCAGGCGGCCCCGCGGTGAAGTGGTTCGCCAGGGGACCATCCAACAGAAACTTAACAAGAGGAATTTAATGCCAGCCAAACAGGTTGAGCTTCACGAGCATGCCCGTACCGGAATTGTCGCCGGCGCGACGTTGGTGGCCGAGGCCGCGCGCGTCACGTTGGGACCAAAAGGCCGTAACGTTCTGATTCAGCGAAGCTTCGGCGCTCCGTTGATCACCAAAGATGGCGTCACGGTGGTCAAGGAAATCGAACTTGAAAACCGTTTCGAAAATATGGGCGCCAAGCTGATCCGGGAAGTAGCCCAAAAAACTTCCGATGTGGCTGGCGACGGCACCACCACCGCCACGGTGCTGGCGCGTGCGATCGTGCGCGAAGGCATCCGGATGGTGGCGTCCGGTATCTCGCCGATGGAATTGCGCAGGGGAATCGAGGCGGCGGTGCTGACCGCGGTCGCCGCGCTCAAGGAAGCCGCCAGGCCGGTGCGGGATCATACCCGGATGGTTCAGGTGGCGAGTATCGCCTCCAATAGCGACAAGGAGATCGGGAGCATCATTGCCGATGCGATGGACAAGGTCGGCAAGGAAGGCGTGATCACAGTCGAGGAAGCGCGCGGTATCGAAACCGTGCTCGAGTTGACCGAAGGCATGCGTTTCGATCGCGGCTATCTCTCGCCTTATTTCATCACCAATGCCGACCGCATGACGGTCGAACTCGAAGAGCCACTGATTCTTTTTCATGAGAAAAAGATTTCCAATCTGCGCGAGATGGTGCCGATGCTCGAACGCGTCCTGCAGGCCGGCCGCTCGCTGTTGATTATCGCCGAAGATATCGATGGCGAAGCGTTGACGGCGCTGGTGGTCAACAAATTGCGTGGGGCGCTGAAAGTGGCTGCGGTAAAGGCGCCAGGTTTTGGTGATCGCCGCAAGGAAATGTTGACCGATATGGCGGTCCTTACCGGCGGCAGCCTGGTCGCCGAGGAACTGGGACTCAAGCTCGAAAACCTCAAGCTCGAGCAGCTCGGACGATGCCGTCGCGTAATAATCGACAAGGATAATACCATCCTGGTCGATGGCGCGGGCAAAAAGTCAGAAATCAAGGCGCGAGTCGAACTGCTTCGCGCCCAGATTGCCGACACCACATCCGATTACGATCGCGAGAAGCTGCAGGAACGGCTGGCGCGGCTGGTTGGCGGCGTCGCTGTGATCAAAGTGGGCGCCGCGAGCGAAGTCGAGGTCAAGGAAAAGAAAGCCCGGGTTGACGATGCGGTGCATGCCCTGCGTGCGGCGGTCGAAGAGGGTGTCGTGGCCGGCGGCGGGGTGGCGCTGGTACGCGCTTCCAAGGCGGTCGCGGAGCTCAAATTGCCGGAAGAACGTAAAGCGGGCGCGGAGATTGTCCGGCGCGCAATGGGTGAGCCGGTGCGCCAGATTGCGGCTAATGCGGGATTGGACCCAGCAGTCGTCTTCCACAAGGTGGACGATGGCAAAGCTGATTTCGGCTTCAATGCCCGGACCGAAGAATACGAAGATCTGGTGAAGGCGGGGATTATCGATCCGGTAAAAGTGGTTCGTTCCGCGCTCCAAAACGCAGCCAGTGTCGCTGCACTGCTACTCACCACTGAGGCGGCGATTGTTGAGAAGCCGCAACCGAAAGCACCGGCAATGCCGCATGCGGGCCATGATCATGGCATGGGCGGTATGGGTGGCATGGGCGGCATGCCCGGAATGGGGGGCATGGGTGGTATGGGCGGTATGGGCGGTATGCCGGGCATGGGTGGCATGGACGACGATTTCTAGATTTGCATTGGTGTCAAAGCGCGATAGGGGTGGGAGCCCACGAAGCTTCAGGGCTCTCGGCCGATGGGGATCTGCGGATGAGTGCGGGGACTCACTCGAAAGGCCTAGGGAAATTGTCCACATTCGCGTTGCGAGCGCGTTTCGGAACGTATACGCTTACAAGTTGGTTTCCCGGATGACGTGAAACTCCGCTTATGGAGCGAGTTTTTGCCGAGTAGCGGCTAGCTTAAGGAGGATAAGGATGGAAGGATTCATGAGTAAAACTTCAAAGCTGATAGGGCTGGCCGGGCTTGCGTTGGGCCTGTCAATGCTGGTGGGCTGTTCGCAGTCGCCCGATCCGGCACAGCAGGCGATGAACGCGGCCAATCAGGCCCAGCAGTCGGCTTCAGCCGCCGAGCAGTCGGCCGAGAAGGCCACCACTGCTGCGCAGCAGGCCCAGGCGGCGGCTACTCGCGTTGAGCAGGCCTCTGCCGATGCGAAAGCAGCGGCCGATCGCGCTGAGGCGATTGCGGCGAAGACCTCGATGGGTGGCAGCCGTCGTCATCATCATCGCATGACGATGCATCACCATCATTATCATCATCATCGGATGGCTGCGCCTGCGGCATCTGCGGCCCCGTCCGATAGCGGTGCCGGATCAGCACCTGCGGCCCCGGCAGCGCCTGCGCCTGCCACTCCGTAACCGGATACTGACTTGAAAAAAGGGGCGGCTTGAAATAAGCCGCCCCTTAATTCTTTTCGTCCCTGCCAGTTATTCTTACTCCGACCCCGATCTGTTCGTTTGTAGTGCGGCTTACCCGCCACGGCGATCGTTCATGACCCGAAGGTGATCACCACTTTGAGCGCCTCGGGCCGCTGCGCGGTGTTGAAGGCCTCGACGATTCTGGGCAGCGGAAATTGATGGGTGACCAGATCGGAAGCGCGAATCACATCGCACTCCACGTAGGCCAGCGCCTGCCGGGTATCGTCGGGACCGCAGGAATAGCTCGGCACCAGGCGAATTTCCCGGAAATACAGATCGAATGGTTTGATCGTCAATTCAGCGTCGGGAGCGGTCGAGGTGAACTCGACCACGGTGCCGCCGGATGCGCAGGCCGCGATGCCATCGGTGATGGCGGCGGGAACGCCGGGGCCGACGATCACCACATCGGCCATCGCGCCGCCGGTAGCCTCGCGCACCTGCTCGACCAGATTGCCGTCCTTTACCGTCAGACCGATGTCCGCGCCAAGCTCCTGCGCGCGTTTCACGCGAGACTCGATCAGGTCGGCGCCGATGATCGTTCCGGCGCCCATCGCGCGCGCGATCCGCACGTGCATCATGCCCATGATTCCGAGCCCAATTATCAAAATTGAATCGTCGGGCCGCAGTCCCGAGCGGCGTAGCGATTTGACCACGCAGGCCGCCGGTTCGATCAGCACGCCGTCCGCATCGCTGATCGTCGCGGGCAGCCGCAGCGTGTCGCGCTGATTCTCGGCCGGCACGATGAAATATTCGGACATCCCGCCGGGAATGATCTTCGTCGCGCGCCAGGTCTGACAATGCACATAGTTGCCGCGCCGGCAGGCATGGCAACTGAAGCACGGCGCATGATGATGCACAAATACGCGATCGCCGGGACGGAAGCCGGCCACCGCGCTGCCGGCCTGTTCAATCACCCCCACCGGCTCATGGCCCAGCACCAGCGGCGCCTTGCGCTTTAAATACCACGGCATCACGTCGCCCGAGCAGATTCCGCAGGCGCGCGTGCGCACCAGGAGGTCGCCGGGGCCGGGCGTGGGTCGTTCGGTTTGTTCGATACGGATATCGTGAAAGTCGTAGAGCCGTGCAATCTGCATAGTGATGATAAGGATTTTGTGGAGCCGTTCGGTAGTTTGTCAACCCGCCGATCCGCGCCCCCGCCAATTCTCACGCTTCAAGCGGCAAAACACTTTGTAACCTGATCTTTGCCGTGAACGAGCCAAAACTCAATGATGGTTTGTGGCGTCAGGATCCGATCGCCGTCAATGATGCCGGTCGCAGTCAAATTGGGAGTAGGCCAGTTTAATCAGCCGAAACAGTGAACGGCAACGCTCGCTTCCGGACTTCCTCTGCCCAGTATGCGGGGCGATCACTCAAATCGAGAAAAGGAAATTGCGATGTCGATTGGCAAGTGAGCAAGGTTTTGAATCAGGCCCGTGGCGGCAGCGGCCCCAGTACTTTCTTCAAAGGGTGCTGTACGGGAGTCATATCTGCCGACTTGAAGCGAAATCGGAACCGGGCCGCCGATACTGACCATCAGTTTGTCTTCAGGAAATCCAAATTGAAATCGATAGGAGAGAAATTCGGAAGCATCCGCAGAGTGAAAATGCTCTGCAGGGGATTCTTGTAGAAATAATTCGATAGAGGAGCATGCTTGTCGTTCGCCGTCCATGAAGGCCGCCTTCCCGGAGTTGCAGGGTATTTCTTTCTCGATTCTAACCGTTCAAAGTTAGAGCGATTTCGGAAGCCTGACCTAAGGGTGCCAAGCATGCGGATGCACTTCCCAGCCGAGGTGACCAAGAAACTCGGCTATTACGTCTACCGCCTCATAGACCCGCGCAACGGCGAGACATTTTACGTCGGCAAGGGCAAGGGCGATCGGGTCTTCCAGCATGCGCGTGGTGCGCTCAAGCTCAACGGTGGCCAGGAAGACAAGCTCGACGCCAAGATGCCGCGGATCAAAGAGATAGCTAAGGCTGGACTCGCGGTAGGCCATGTCATTCACCGCCACGGAATCGAGAACGAGAGGACGGCCTACGAGATCGAGGCCGCCGTGATAGATGCGTATGCCGGCCTCACCAACAAGGCGCGAGGCCATGGCAATGATTTCGGGGCCGCCCATGTGGAGGAGATTATCACTCTCTACGGGGCCGTGCCCTTCGTTGCGAGGCACCCGCTCCTGCTGATCTCCATTCGCAACAGCTACGAACAGGAGGACAAAAGTATCTACGAGGCTGTCCGTTATGCTTGGCGCATCGATCCAAGGCGCGCGCTTAGACACACGTATGTGCTTGCCCACGTCAACGGACTGGTTGTCGGCGTGTTCAAACCTGAGAGATGGATTAAAGCGACGAAAAGGAATTTCCCTGCGCTTACCGGTGCGCTGCCGAAACGCTGGGGCTTCGAAGGCGAAGAGGCAGAGGATCTCGTTTCTCGATGCTATCTACGCAAGCGGGTTCCTGATCAGTTCCGGCAAAGAGGGGCTGCCAATCCGGTGCGCTTCATCTGTAAGACCCAATGTTGTCAAGGTGTTATGGATCACCGACGGTAAGCTAACTTAAAAGACACCACGCTAAATCGTGTTGCGGTCGAGCGAGCGATACTGGATCGCCTCGCTTACGTGATGAGCCGCGATGGCCTCGGCGCCATCGAGATCGGCAATCGTGCGCGCCACTTTCAGGATGCGGGTGTAGGCGCGCGCGCTCAGTCCCAGCCGATTGATCGCCAGTTCGAGCATCCGCTCGCCCGCGGTATCGATCTGGCAGTGTTCGCGCAACTCGCGCGCGCCCATCTGGGCGTTGCTGAACAACGGCGCGCCGCGAAAACGCCGCAGTTGCAAATCGCGCGCGCGATCCACGCGAGCGCGAATCGCGGCCGAATTTTCGCCGCTAGCGCGGCCCGCCAGTTCGCGATATTTCACCGCCGGCACCTCCACGTGGATGTCGATCCGATCCAGCAATGGCCCCGAAATCCGCGACCGGTAGCGCTGTATCGCAATCGGCGTGCAGGTGCATTCATGCTGCGGGTCGGTATAGAACCCGCACGGGCACGGGTTCATCGCCGCCACCAGCATCACGTTGGCCGGAAAGGTCATGGTGCCCATCACGCGCGAGATCGTAATCTTGCCGTCTTCAAGCGGCTGCCGCAGCACTTCGAGCACGTTCTTGCGGAACTCCGGCAATTCATCGAGAAACAGCACGCCATGATGGGCGAGGCTGACCTCGCCGGGCCGCGGGATGGGACCGCCGCCAATCAAACCGGCGTCGGAAATCGTATGATGCGGGGTACGGAAGGGACGCGCGGCGATCAACGCGCGGCCGTCGAGCGTTCCCACCACGCTATGAACTTTGGTGGCCTCGATCGCTTCGTCGAAGGTCATGGCCGGGAGAATCGTCGGCAGCCGCTTGGCCAGCATGGTCTTGCCCGATCCCGGCGGTCCGATCATGAGGACGTTGTGACCGCCGGCGGCGGCCACTTCGAGCGCGCGCTTGGCCTGCTCCTGGCCGCGGACTTCATCGAAATCGACGCTGTAGCGGTTCGATTCCTGGAAAAGCTGCTCGATGTCGGCGGTGGCGCGCGTAATCTCGCGTGTGCCGCAAAAGAAATCCACGATTTCGCGAAGGCTCTCGACCCCGAGCACTTCGACTCCATCGCCAACCACCGCGGCTTCGCTGCTGTTCTCGCGCGGCAGCAGAACCCCGCTCATGGCGGCTGAACGCGCGAGGATCGCGGTCGACAGGGCGCCATGGATTCCCTTTACACGGCCATCGAGCGCCAATTCACCCGCTATAAGATAGCGATTCATCCGTTCGGCGGAGAGGTTTTCGGCTACTCCGGTGGCAGCCAGAATGCCCAGCGCAATCGGGAGGTCGAAGGACGATCCTTCCTTGCGGGTATCGGCCGGCGCCAAATTGACAATTATGCGGCGATTGGGGAACTCGAAGCCGGAATTCTTGATCGCCGAGCGCACTCGTTCCTGAGCCTCGCGCACCGCGCCTTCGGCCAGTCCAACGGTCTTGAAATAGGGCACACCGGGAGCGATATCCACCTCGACTTCGACCTTGAAGGCATCGACTCCGGCGAGCGCGCTCGAAAGCACACTGGCGAGCAAATTACACCTCGTTAGAACGCATACGACTGAATTCGCGACGACTTTAGCGCATGCGCCCCAAGGTGCGAAGGGCATCTTCGAAACGGCGCTGGACGCGGTTGGGATGGTTCGTAATATAGTCACACGGCGAGATTAGGGAGATCGTCGCGCAGCGCCGACCGCTCAGGCTTTCAGCCGGGACGATTTGGCGCGACGTTAGAATTCAGGAGATTGTGAAAACAGGGAAGCCTGGATGTACGACAAGGAAGTTGAGGTTTTGGTGGTTGGTGGCAGCCTGGTCGGAATGTCGACCGCGCTACTGCTGGCGGACCATGGGATAAAGGCGCTCGCGGTCGAGCATCATCGCGGTACCGCGATCCATCCGCGCGCCGCGCAAATCAGCCAACGCACGATGGAAGTGTTCCGGGTGGTTGGGGTCGAGCAGATCGTACGCGCTGAATCGGACAAGCAGTTCGTCCAGGATGGCGCGATCAGCGCGGTTGAGAGCCTGGCCGGCAAGGAGCTGGCCTCGTACATCCCGAATCTTAACGAAGGCGTTCGCGATATCAGCCCCACGATTCGCCTGTTCATTACGCAAAGTCTGCTCGAACCGGTGCTTAAGCGACGAGCCGAAGAATTGGGCGCGGAATTGATGTTCGCGACCGAGATGATGTCGTTCGAGCAGGATGCGGATGGGGTAACCGCCACGATTAGAAATCGCGACAGCGGTCACACCCAGACCGTACGCGCGCGCTATATGGTGGCGGCCGACGGAGCACACAGTCCGGTCCGCGATCGCCTGGGCATTGCGATGCTCGGTCACGGGACTTTTTCCAAGAGCATCACGATCTACTTCCGAGGCAAGCTCGGGCCATTGCTGCGCGGGCGCAATCTCAGTGTCATCTACATCAACAATCAGATGCTGCGCGGATTTTTTCGGCTGGAGAAGCCGTTCGACGCGGGTTTTCTGGCGGTTAATGCGATTGGTGATCCGGAGCGGCCTGTGACCGACGTATCGTCCGGACTGTCAGATGAAAAATGTGTCGAGTACATCCGATCGGCGATCGGCACTGATGATGTGCCAATCACGATCGACAATGTGATGCACTGGAATGCGTGCGCCGATGTAGCGGAGCATTTCAGCAGCGGCCGCATCTTTCTGGTCGGCGACGCGGCCCATGTGATGCCGCCCAATGGTGGCTTCGGCGGCAACACCGGCGTCCAGGACGCGCACAATCTGGCATGGAAGTTGGCGATGGTGCTCAAGGGCACGGCGGGGCTGGAGTTGCTCGCAACCTATGAGGCCGAGCGCCGTCCGGCGGCATCCTTTACGGTTGAGCAGGCATATTCGCGTTATGTAACGCGGTCCGCTCCCTACCTTGGTACCGAGGGCATGCAGCCGCTTGAAAACGATCTGAATATCGAACTTGGGTACGCTTACTACTCTTCGGCCATCATTTCCGACGGCGATGATCCTCGACCGCATTACAATCCGCGCGAGTCGCGGGGACGGCCTGGAACGCGCGCGCCACACTTGTGGCTCAGGCGCGGAAATGATCGGATATCGCCGCTTGACCTGTTTGGCAAAAACTTTGTGCTATTAACAGGTCGCGATGGGACGGCATGGTGCGGAGCAGCTCGTGACGCGGCGGCTCAGCTCGGGGTGGCAATCGACGTTCATCAGATCGGCGGATCGAATGCGATCGCCGACCCGGACGATGCTTTTCCAACCGCCTATGGGATTTCCGCTGGCGGCGCGGTGATCGTGCGTCCCGATGGATTCGTCGCATGGCGCGCCCACAGCGCCGAAAGTGTTGCTTCGCACGTCGTGCGCGGCGCGCTCGCATCGGTACTGAGCCGGACCATCTGAGTCTCGCAGCCCCTTTTACAAAAGGAAACGGCGGGCCGGTCACCCGGTCCGCCGTTTTGGTGGCGATAGGGCTCGAGCTTATTTCGCGCCGTTTCGGTTCATAAAGCTGACATCGGAAGCCTTGATCATATCCGTCGCGCGCCAGCCGTCCAGATCGTAATCATCCATGCAGGTGCGGGCGAAATTTTTGAGCATGTCCGAACATCCGTCGGCGTCGTTACCCAGCAGCACCTGGCTGCGGATATCTTCGTAATTACCGGCATAGTTGCGCTCGTACAATTCGTGACGGCCGCCGAATTCGCTGCCGACCGAATCCCACAACAGCTTCATGATCTTGACACGCGCTTCGGCGTCCTCGCCATGGGAGCCGCGCATATACTTGTCGAGTAATGCGCGGATTTTTGGATTCTTGAAATCTGAGCTATGCGAATTCAGATAGATGAGTCCGCTGGAGATGATCTGTTCGATTATTTCCTTCACGCGCGGATAAATCACCGGCGCAAACACGCGATAGGCGTGCGCATAGTTCATATTGGGCAGCACGGATCCATCGACCCACGGCTCGGGCGTGCGCGCCATCGCATCGGTGAGCGCCCAGGCCATGTGACGCCATGCCAGCATCTCGCCCAGTTGCATCTTACCGAAGGCCTTGTCTTTGACTCCGGTCAGCTCTCCCGCCAGCAGCGTCAGGCCACACAGGAAATCCAGCTTTACCGCCAGCCGGGTGCATCCATGCAACGCAAACCGATGGAGAAATCCGGAGAGCGGGAAGAAATTGTTGGCCTTGTCGACATCGCGGTACAGGAAGACGTTTTCCCATGGGATAAGCACATGGTCGAGCACCAGGACCGCGTCATTTTCATCGAGGCGGCTCGACAGGGGATAGTCGAACGGCGAGCCCATCACCTCCGCGGTCATCTCATACGAAGTGCGGCAGATGAGCTTCAGCCCGGGCGCGTTCATCGGCAGCATCGCCATGATCGCCTGCTCGGAGCGTCCGATCAGCGGATAGCAGCCTATGAAATTGTAATGCGTCAGGGCCGAATTGGTGGCGACCACCTTGGCGCCGCTGACGACAATCCCCGCGTCGGTGTCCTTCTCCGCATGCACGTATACGTCGCTGGCCTCGGTGATCGGGCGCGACTTATCGATCGGCGGGTTAACCAGCGCATGGTTCATATACAGACACTGTTCCTGCGCGCGGCGGTACCATGATTTCGCGTTTTCATGGTAGGGCTCATAAAACTTTGCGTTGGCCCCCAGCGTGCCCATGAAGCTGGCTTTGTAATCGGGCGAACGCCCCATCCAGCCCCAGGTGATACGGGCCCATTCGGCGATGGCGTCACGGCTTTTGACCATTTCCTCCGCGCTGCGATCAACGCGATAGAAACGATGAGTGAAACCCCCGTTGCCGGTATCGGTCGAGGTGGTCAGCACCTCCTTGCGCGCCGGATCGTGTAGCGCGTCGTACATACGCGCGATCATCCGGGCCGCATTGCGAAAGGCCGGATGTTTGGTGACATCGGGAACGCGCTCACCGTAAATATAAACCTCGCGATCGTCCTTGAGGCTCTCGAGATATTCCGCCCCCGTCAGCGGACGCTTATGATGTTTGCCGGTCGTCTGTCCCTGTTCGCGCTCAACCCTCATTGGGTTTACCTCCGAAAGTGTGCTGTCCCAACGCGCACCGGTGAGTCCCTTCGCCGGAGCGATAGCATTTTTCTTGGCCCGATGGACGCAGGCTGATTATTTCACGAACATTATCGAATGGAAAAGTGTTCGGAATGCAGGCGCATCCGCGAGAATGCTCGATTGGCCCGCACGGGTTGCGCATAAACGCAATTTTCCGCGAGCAGGCGGCGCCCTCAATCGGGTTTTTTGAGGGGAACTTTAGTGCGTGCGGCTTCCACCACCGCATCGTCGAGTTCGAGTCCCAGCCCGTCCGCCAAACGCGTAAGGTAATTGAAAATGCCCACAATATGGGCCACTTCCAGTAAGGCCTCGTCGCTGAAGTTCAGGTCGCGCAGCGGTTGCCAATCCTCGCGCGTCATTTTGGCCGGCGTTCCGCTCAGCTTGTAGGCCAGATCGCACAGCGCGCGTGCCCGTGGATCGATTCCTGGCAGTGCGCCCCACCGGAGCTCATGGACCGCATCGATCAACGCCGGGTCGCCGCCCTCAGCACGCAGAAACTCTGCGTGAGATTGGGTTCAATACTGGCATTCCTGAGCGCGGGCCGTGGTCATCGCCACCAGCTCGCGCTCCTGGCGGGAGAGCACTCCGGGCGCGAACATGATCTGCTGAAACAAACGGGCGAAATGCGGACCGATTTTCGGATGCGCCAGCATCAGGCGGCCCATCGCACCGACGAAGCCGTAATTGTAGCTCGGCGGCAATCCCATCTGCCGGATCTGTTCGGGGGTCGGCAGATCAATCCAGGCCAGAAAGCGCCGTCGATCTACTCCATCACCCTGGCTGTCACCGTGCCGATGAAGCTTCGTCTCCATCATTTTGCTCCGGGCCTTACATATTGCTCCCGGTCCCCGCGGAAGCGGCAGGCGCGCAGAGGCGCGAGGTTTATCGCGCCTCTGCGTTAACCTGCATTGCTGTTACCTGAGAATTTCAGCCAAGCCACTGATACTCGAATACTTTCTCACGTTATTGTAATCCGTCCCGTGATAGTTCGAGCAGTCCTGGCTATACATCAGCCGATCCTGAGCGTTCTCAAAGATCGTCAGCGAAAGATGTTCCGCCTGCTGGTCCCAGATCGTGCTGGCTCCGCCGAATACCATGTGCTTGCCTTCGCCTGGCAATGACGCATTCCAAATCGGACTGTAAGTCGATTTCCACAACTTGCCCTGGCTATCATACAGGTCGCCCCACACCCCCACGTACAGGTCCTTGTCCATGTAGTTGACCCGCCGGCTATAGCAATAACCCCTGGCTTCCGAGGGAACTCGATGGATATCGATTTTCCAGGTGCTCCGGATCTGCCATTTTCCAAGCGCAGGCTTGGGGAAGGACAAGTTCGGATAGTAGTTATTCAGATCCGCAAAGGCTGCGTCGTTCTGCTCGGGCAAGAAGGCCAGAATATCCTTTTCGCCAAGGTAAGCCGCGTCGAAACGGGCTATGCCACCATTGAAGTCGCCGGTCCGCGTATCGTCATAGGTGTAATCGGAGCCGAACAGTGGCGAGCATCTGGCCTGAGAGGAGACGCGAAGACTGCGCCGCAAGGACGGTATGAACAGGAACTGGTCCTCTGCCTTCGCCGGATTGGTGTAATAAAGCGTCAGTTCCGTGGTGTAGCGGGCCTGCTCGGGCGTAATCAACTGCAGGAACTCGGCGTAGTCGACTCCTTGCGCCTTGGGATCGTTGATCGGTGACCCCACGTCACTAATAAAGCTGAGGCGTCGATACACGATGACGCCGGTATCGTGACTGATATTGTGCAGGCGGTCTTCAAACATGAAATACCAGCCGGCGGTGCACAGGTTGTAAGGCACGTAGGTGTACCAGTTGTCGACCAGCAGCTTCCATCCCTTTAGCGGTTCGGAGGGATTCGGAAACGGCAGTCCGGCCACGTAGCCGGTAATCGAATGACCGCCGTTGGGCAGGTTTATAATGTTGACCTGGCGGCTATATTTTTCCGTGTTGTCCAGATATGGCTTGGGCGGCGCATAATGTTGCGTCGGACCTACCTCAAATTGAATGTCCTGCGGAAACTTCCAATAAACCGTACCGGCAAACATCGCCACCATGCCGTCGGGCATGTACTGTTTGTACTGTTGCCAGTTTTGTGAGGTGATCACCGTACCGGCCGGTACGGCGGATTCCTCCGCCCGCAGAACAGAGGTGTTCAGGACGAGGATCGCCGCCATCATGGCTGCAATCAGCAAACCTGACATTAAACTTCTCGGCTTTTCAGTCTCGAACATCATGCCTTCCTTTCCTGGTTCTGTAATTGCCCAGCATCTACCCTAGGCACGGCACAGATTTTCAGCACGGCGATTTCTTTGCAAGCGAAAATCAACCAGCCCGATGCCTAAATTGTGAGCGTATGGACGGCTACGCAATCGATCCGAAGTCCTGACCGAGGACGGGATTCTCGACCTGGCCGCCGCATTCGCGCGCCAGCAGGGGACGGACCTCCTCGGCGAAGTACTGCATCTGATCCTCGACCTCGCGGCCTTCAAACCCGTTGGTCTCGAACCATGCATTGAGGATGAAATCTTCGTAGCCGCCGGCTTGCTTGATGCGCATGATCTGCTCGACGGCATCCGACGGATGGCCGAAAATCGCAACTTCCTTGGCCAGTATCCTGTCCGCGCCCGCCATCGGATCGGGATTCGAGGAGACGTCGTCGCCGTCAGCCAGAATCAATCCGAAGCCGAACGGCGCGTAGTAGTCCCATTGCGCCGCCAGCGCCATCCGATAGCGCTCCAGTTCCTTTTTTCGATCCATCCCGGGCAGCAACAGATGGACGAAGCGGGCCGTGATGATTCCGCGCCGGCGCGCGCAATCCCACCCGTATTTGAACTGGCCGCGATTAAGCCGGTCGGGCCATCCTTTCTGTGCGGCCTCGGAATAATACATATCGATATTTTTGCGCAGCCGGCCGTTGGGCTCGACCACGAAGTAGCCGTTGATTCCGTGGCGCGCGGCCCATCGAATCGAGCGTTCGGTGGTGAGCGGTTCCCACATTTGCGGATATGGTTTCTGCAGCGGTTGCGGAAAAACCGACAGCTCCCGCAGGGTGGTCGAAGTTTGTGTGACCGGATTCGCTCCGCCGTATGGATCGGGTCCGCCCAGGTTGACGATTTCTTCCAGACGGCGGCCTGCGTGCGGCATTTTGAAGTAGGCCAGAGTGGAAGGATGATTCCATCGCGTATAGACCGGCGGAATGGTGAAGAACTGTCCGTGATGGGAGAACGAGGGCTCGGTCCACGCCTTTATGATGAGGTCGTAGGCCTCCTGATAGTAGGCGCGATTGCGCTCCTGATCCTGAATGGTCGAGCCGAACGGCCAGCCAAAGGTCTCCGCCTCGCGCGGTTGATAACCGCGGCCAATACCGAATTCCAGCCGCCCGCCGCTGATCACGTCGAGCATCGCGGCCTGCTCGGCGATCCGTATCGGATGCCACCAGGTGATGATATTGGCCGCCTGCCCGAGGCGAATGCGATTTGTGCGGCTGGCGATTGCGCTTTGTGCTATCAGCGGATTGGGGCTGAATTCGATTCCTTCGGGCTGGAAGTGATGCTCGGTCATGAAGAAGTAATTGTAGCCCAGCCGCTCGGCGAGAATGCCTTGACGGACCTGGTTGATCAGGATGCGCTGGTAGGCCTCATGCGCGTCGACCACGCTTCCGTCCGTGACCGTGACCGAGTCGGGAGTGGTGACGGTCTTCAGATCGCTCGCGCCATTGTGGAATATGCCGAGTTCAAGCATCACAAACCTCCAGTCCCTTCGAGCGTTATTCCAGCGCCTGACCGGCTGTCAAGAAAAATGGCAGTGTCGCGAAGCTTCAAACGCGGGCGCAGATCAGCGATTGCGCGGTGACCGCTTCGACCCGCGCCACGACCGTGTCGCCCGGCTCGACGCCGGGCCGCGCCGGGACGATCGCGGTTTTGAACTGCGGGGTCTTACCCGCCATCATTCCGCCGCCGCGCCGCGCCGGGCCTTCGATCAGGACGGCGACCTCGTGGCCAAGGCTCTCGCGATTACGCTCCAGTGCGATTGCCTGCTGCAGCTCGATCACCGCCGCTAATCGCCGCGCCTTTTCATCTTCGCTAACCGAATCGCCCAGCGGATGGGCGCGCGTATGTTCGCGGACCGAGTACTTGAAGGAGAACGCCGAATCATAACGCACGGTGCGCATGAGACTGAGGGTGGCCTCGAAATCGGCTTCGGTTTCGCCATAAAAGCCGACAATAATATCGGTCGAGAGCGCTAGTTTCGGAATCGACGCGCGCACCCGATCGACGAGAGCCAGATATTGCTCGACTGTATAGCCGCGTTGCATCGCCGCCAGCATCGAATTTGATCCGGATTGCAGTGGCAGATGCAGATACGGCTGCACCTTGGGCTCGGAGACCATTGCGTCAATCACCGGGTCCGTCATGTTGCAGGGGTGGGGCGAAGTGAAGCGGATACGCTCGATACCCTCGATCGCCGCGACCATCCGCAGCAGGCCGCCGAACTCGACCTCGCCCTCGCGGTAGGCGTTAACCGTCTGTCCCAGCAGGACAATTTCCTTGACTCCGCGCGCGGCCAGTTCGCGGACCTCGGCAAGAATCGAAGCCGGCGGCACGCTGCGCTCGCGTCCGCGTACGTAAGGCACGACGCAGAAGGTGCAGAAGCGATCGCAGCCGCGCATCGCGGTGACATAGGCGCGAATCCCGGCGGCGTGATCGGAATTCAACCCGGCGTAGGTCTCGCCACGGTCGAGCCGTACGTCAACGGCGGCATCGAAGCGCGCATGATCCAGCAATTCGGGCAGGCGGCGATACGAGTCGGGTCCGGCCACCAGATCGAGCCAAGGCGCGCGGCCCAGCAGCGAGGCTCGATTATGCTGCGCCATGCATCCGAGCAGGCCGATACGGGTAGCAGGGCGGGCGCGCTTGAAGTGCGCCAATTCGCTCAGCCGGCGCAGCACGCGATCTTCGGCATGTTCGCGAATCGCGCAGGTGTTGACCAGGATGACGTCAGCCTCGGCGGGGCTGTCGGTGTGAACATAGCCGGCCCCACGCAGGATGCCGCCGACCAATTCGGAGTCGGCGACATTCATCTGGCAGCCGTAGGTTTCCAGGTAGACCCGGGCTGGCGAGGCGGTATTTGGGGTGGTGTTCATCGGCGAGTCGAAAGCTTAAGACAGCGCGTACGATAAACACAACGCCAACCCGCATCTGTGTTCCTTGCGACTCCGCACCTCCATTGATTTTTCGAGTGGACGGTTTTTGCGGTTATCCGAGCTAAGCATCCCTCGGTACAGTTTAAATCCAGATTAAGGGGTTGGTTATTAAAACTGATTAGAATAGCCTGCCCGAGTGTCTAAGAATGCGTTGAGAGCTGCGGCATCGAGGAGGGGTGGGGGATGGAGATTGCGGTTTGCCGTCGATTGAGCGGTGACGTCACGAGCAGCAACGCCGTGACGTTTTTTCTTGTACTGACACTCGCGTTGGTGGTTGCGGGATGCGAAGGCAGTCGCGAGTCGTCTTCACGCCCCAAGCCGAGGCCGACGGTGACGCGCACCGTGATACCCACCGCCACTGCAACGCCCACCGGCACCGCCACCGCGACGCGAACTGCAACGCCCACCGGCACCGCCACCGCGACGCGAACCGCAACGCCCACCGGCACCGCCACTGCGACGCGAACCGCAACGCCCACCGGCACCGCCACTGCGACCGGTACCGGTAGTGCAACGCCGACCTCGACGCCAACGGCGTCTGCGTGCGGCGCCGGGTTCCGCCAGGTCAATCTCGTCAATGATTGCAATTATACCGTGTGGCTGGGTTCTACCGGCGGCGCTGCGGCCTGCGATCCCACCAGTTCAAGCGCCTGCGGAAGCAATCCGTCGGCGTGCGTTAATTCGCAGACTGACCCCAATCTCCCCAAGGTCTACCAGTGCAGCTGCTCGTCTACAGTCTCCTGTCCGAATGGTGATGCCTGCGGGCCGAACGGCTACTGTTACATCGCCTTGCCAAGTCCGAGTCCCGGATACGAGTTGAAGCCCGCCGACAGCGGCCACAACACTTCTTTGTTGTGTTTGCCCGCGCCAACTCCGGCCCCGGGAGGCCAGGTGACGGTGCAATGGAGCGGCAACATTTTCCCGCGTGCTGGCTGCCCGGACGCCAAGTTTCAAAACAATTGCGCCGCCGGCGGGCAGAGCTGCCCGATCTCTGAGGTCGGATCCAATAGTGCGACCTGCTGCAACAGCGTGTGCCAATGCACCGACAGCTCTAAAGGTAAATGCCTCGCTGCGGCCTGCGCTTCCGGCGTCCCGGCCTGCGCCACAGGGGACTGTGAAGCAAGCATTATCTGCCCCGCGGGTGTCGGCGGACGTTCGCCTGCGACCGCGTTCGAAGCCACCATGCAAAGCGGTGCGGAGGACTATTACGACCTCACCACTATTAATGGTGTCAGTGTCCCAATGCAGGTTGAGCCAATATCGGGAACCTATGAAGGCTCGCCCAAAGACTACCAGTGCGGCAGCCCCGGCGCCCCTTCGCCTTCGAGCGGGCTGCTCGGATGCAGCTGGCAGACCCCGGTGCCGGCCGCCACCGCGACGCCGCCCTGGCCTATCAGCACCAGCATGCGTTACCTCGACCCAACGTCCGCCACCAGCACGGCGTGTACCGTGGACAGCGACTGCGGCACTGGTCAGATCTGCGGGATCGCCTTTACCGCGATCGGCGGCGCAACCGGCAGCCTGGAACAGGTCTGCGGATACCCGGCCGGTTTCTGGAGTCCGGTCACGCTGTGCGCATACAACGGAGCCTTGGGGCCGATCAGCGGGGCGTTCCAATGCGCGACACCGCTATGCAATGCCGCGCCGACGGACCCTAACTTTCCGACCGCGAAGATGCCTGGGGCAAACTGCGCGTCGGGCCAGGTTAATTTCCCGGTCATCCAATGCAGTTCGAACAGCGATTGCGACGCAGATAATCAAGCCGGCAGCATGGCGTGTGACCTGACCGCCGGAACGACGGGATACTGCGTGCCGATGGTGTCGGCGTCGGCCACAAGCCCCGCTCCGTGCCCGTCCGGCGCCTACCTTGACGCGACCAGCAATTTGTGCCTGGAAGGCTCGGGCAGCCCGGTCTCCTGCGTCGACGACTCCTCCTGCTCAAGCGCATTCACGTGCGACCTGAAGGTGACCGGGCAGACAGGGGGCGTCTGTGCGATCACCGGACAGTGCGTCAGCAACCTGGATTGTCCGCAGATTGGCACCACCTATTCGTGCGACAACGGCAACAACAGCCTTGTCAGTGGCCAGCCGACCCCCACCCCAACGCCCGCGCCCGGCGAGTGCGTGCCTAACCTGTGGTCGGTATATGGCGGCACTGCTTTTGCCCCCGCTTCGTTCTTCAATAGTGGAACCACCAACGGCCAGCTCGCGACGGGCTGGACGGATTGGGCCGCGATCAACAACGGAACGCCGCTGCCCAACTCGATGGCGACGCCGACGTTGGCCCCTAACCCGAATTGGACCACGCACGCATTGCCGTTTGAATCCGTGCTCAAGCAGCTCTGTCCGACGGCCTATGCCTATCAATACGATGATCCATACAGCACGTTTACCTGCAAGAGCGAGAGCGCTATGAGCCAGGTGGGATATACGATCACTTTCTGTCCTGCGGGCTCGCCCAGCAATGCGACATTTCCAACGGCGACCCCAACCCCTTAACTGAGGTGCTTTGCACGATTTGGGTGCGCTTAAACTGTGAACACTTGGGAGGGGTGCGACATCGACGAACAATGGGCGCGTGCTTTCCAGCAGGGGAGACACGGCAAAGGCTCCGCGGGACGCGTTTGCGTTGCCATCGAACCATCGTCCTCGGTATTCTAACGGTGGATTAGGATGGCCCAATCAAGAGCGTCGTTCGATCAGATGGAAGCCACGCTGCTCGCCTGCCCCAAATGCAAGCGGGCGGTGCCCGTCCGCAAACGCCTGCTGCTGATTCTGCCCGAGGGCGAGAAGTACGAGTATCTATGCCCCCAATGCGGCGCCGAATGCGGCACCAAGGTCGAGCGCACCCCGATCAAAATCCTCAGATAAGCGCCGGGCCGCTTTTATTCGTTCATGCCACGGGCTGAGGTCGGTTCAATCGTCACCATCAGCCGCACCTCGCCCGGCTGACTGTGGGGATACGGCTGACCGAGATATTTATGGGACAGCTTATCGATATGATCGCGTGCGCCCTTTTCGGTCACTTCGGTCACGCGGCCGCGGACCTGCACGAAACGATAAGGATTGGCCGGGTCAGCGATCGCCATCGCGACCGGCACGCCGGATCTCAGCGTATGGGCCTTGACGCGGCCCTTAGCCGTGTTGATCTTTATCTTACCGTCCAGGTACTCAAACCACACTGGTGTGACCTGCGGCGATCCATCTTTCATTACGGTGGCGATATAGGCGAACGTCAGTTTTTCGCTCAACAAATCTTTATATAAATCAGGAATAATGGGCATCGTGGGGCTCCTCGATTTAAAAAGGCTGGCAACTGAGATCGAAGATAGCAAAAATACCTCCGTGATTGCAGGCTGCCTGGCATCCGGCAAATGCCGCATTATTCCCCGTTTTATAAGTTGCAGTTGTTCGAGACTCTCGTTAGTATTAGTGGCGCGTTTGGACAAACAGGACTGTTAAGCCACCTCTCGAGGCTGGGACGATGGCGATTTGACTCCATCGTTTCGATCGACTAATTAGCGTGCCGGGGCTCTGTCCGGGGACGGCAGGCCTATCGAATCCAATCCCGGGGGAATTAGCGATGGCCCTGTTTAGCAAGGAAGCGGATAAGAGCGCGAAATCTGTTCAGCCTCAGCAACCGTGGCAGGATAAACCGGGGCCCGCGATGGCCACCACAATATCGCCAGTAGTAGAAGAGAAGGCGGCGCCAAAGATGGTTCATTCGACGCCCGCGGCAGCCGAAGGGCGCGCATATCTCGATAAGGGATCGCGCGTCAGCGGCAAGCTTTCGTTCGAGGGGGCGGCTCGCCTCGACGGCCAGGTGGACGGGGAAATCAATGCCAAGGACAGCCTCACGATCGGCGAGACCGCGGTGGTAACTGCGCAGATCAACGCTGGATCGGTGATTGTGGCCGGCCGGGTGAGTGGCGACATTACGGCGACGCAACGGCTGGAAATTAGACCCTCCGCGCGGGTGGTAGGTAATCTGGCGGCGCCGATTTTGGTGATCCATGAGGGGGCAAGTTTCGAAGGTCATTGCACGATGCAGCCCGAAGGGGCTCGCGATGAGCGCAAGGTGACGGTGTTTCCAAAAGAAGATCGCTTGTCCAAGGAAGCATCCAGTGCGGGTGGGAGGTCGTAAGCAGGCCTCGCCCCGCTCGTAATCCGCTCGAAATCAAAGCGTGTATAGAGCTGAGCCGCGCCTCATGGCGGAGATGTAGAGATATGCATATTCCACCGGATTGGGGGACTTTCGGAATTCTGATTGTCTCCTTTTTAGGTTTCTGGTTTATCTTCAATCGAATTTTTCTGCAGCCGGTTCTAGCGCTGCTTGATCGGCGCGAATCGCGCCTGCGCGAACTTGGCGAGCGAGCTGCGAAATTGATCCAGGAACGCGAAGCCGCCGAAGCTCGGCGCGCGGCCGAGCTGGCCACGATAAGGCGCGACGCGCTGGAGCGGCGCGAAATTGAACGTCGCCGGGCCGAGGCCGAGGCGCAAAAGATCATGGAGGAAGCGCGTGGCGCCGCGAATGCGGTGATCGATCGCGCGCGGACTGAAGTGCAAAATCAATTGACCGCGGCCGAGGCCGAACTGGAGAAATTGGGGCGGCGCCTGGCGATCGAGCTGGCTGAACGCGTCATGGGGCGGCGGCTCGATGGCGCTGCGGGATCGGCGATTAGCTAATATGCGATTCAAGGCGCTCACGATAACGGCCAGTGCGGCCGTGCTGTTGCCGGCGCTCGCGATGGCGGCCACCGCGGGCGGTCAGGCGGCCGCAGCGGCTGACGAAGGATCGTGGCTGGCGCTGGGGTTCTACTTCGTTAATGCGGTGCTCTTCATCGCCGTGGTGGCCTATTTCGGGCGTCCGCTGATTCGCAAATTTTTCGGCGAACGCGCCCGCGAAATTCGCGAAACACTGACCCGCTTACAGGCGGCGCTGGCGGCGGCGGAGCAAGCCTCACGCGCAGCTATCGCCCATCTTCAAACCCTTGAGGCGGAGAAGAAAGATCTGCGCGACGAGATGGAGGCCGAGACCGCCTATCAGATTAAGGTGGCGCGCGAGGCCGCGATCGCCGGTGCCGAGCGAATTCGCCGCGAGGCGGAAATCGGCGCGGCGGCGGCGGTCGACGATGCGCGGCGGCGGATGCGCAAATATCTTGCCGGGGTTGCTGGTGTAGTGGCGCGCGAGCTGGTGAGTGCGCAATTCAATACCGACGACCAGCGGCGGATGCTGAAGAATTTCGCGGACAAGCTGGCCGGCGAGGCGCGCCCATGAGGGCGAGTTGTGAGTGAGGGCAAATCATGAGTAAAGTCGCCCGCCGCTATGCGCGCGCCCTGATAGATCTGGCTTCCGATCCGGGGCAGATCGAGCAATGGGGCGCCGAGCTTGGAAAGCTGAGTGCGATCGTTTCCGCGCCGGAAATAAAGGTGCTGTTCGAAGCCCCGGACCTGTCGCATCAGGCGCGGGTTCAGGCGATCGGTATAATCGCCGAGCGGCTTGAGCTCAGTTATCCGCTCAGGTCATTTGCGGTAGTGGTTGCGCGTCATGGCCGCGTCACCGAGCTGCCGGCGATCGTGCAGGCGTACGGCGTGATGGTCGATCAGCGGCTCAAGCGCGCCCGTGCGACGCTTACGTTTGCGCGTCAGCCGTCCGATGCCGAGATTGATCAGGTGGTGGAAGGGCTCGCAACGATCGCGCATAAGACCATTATTCCAACCGTAAAGGTGGATGAAACGCTGCTGGGCGGCGTTATCGCGGAGCTTGAAGGAAAAATCTACGACGGCAGCCTCGCGACCATAATCGCGGAGGCCGAGCATCGGCTTGCCGAATAGGCCGATCTCATAAAAAGGAACATGGCGGAAATCAGACCATCCGAAATCAGCGAAATCCTGCGCAACGAAATCAAGGGCTTCGAGGGCACCGTCTCGGTGCGCGAAACCGGCCGCGTGCTCTCATGCGGCGACGGTATCGCCCGTATTTACGGCTTGCAGAACGCGGCCTCCGGTGAACTGCTGGAATTCCCCCATTCCGTCTATGGAATGGTGCTGAATCTCGAGGAGGACAACGTCGGCGCAGCCCTGTTCGGCGATCAACAGGCGGTGCGCGAGGGCGACGAAGTCAAGCGTACCGGCCGGATTGTCGAGGTACCGGTGGGCGAGGCGATGCTGGGGCGGGTGGTCAATGCGCTCGGGCAGCCGATCGACGACAAGGGACCGATCAAGACCACCGAAATGCGCCGCATCGAACTTAAGGCGCCCGGAATTATTCGCCGCCAGCCGGTTAAGGAACCGATGCAAACCGGGATCAAGGCGATCGACTCGATGCTGCAGATCGGACGCGGGCAGCGCGAGTTGATAATCGGCGACCGTCAGACCGGCAAGACCGCGATCGCGCTCGACGCGATCATCAATCAGCGCGGACAAAATGTGCAGTGCTTTTATGTCGCTATCGGACAAAAGCGCTCGACCGTGGCGCAGGTGGTCGAAAAATTGGCCCGCCATGGCGCGATGGAATACACCACCGTGATTGCGGCGACCGCTTCCGAAGCGGCGCCATTGCAGTTCATCGCGCCTTACAGCGGCTGCACGATGGGCGAATATTTCCGCGACTCCGGCCGCGCCGCGCTGCTGGTCTATGACGATCTGAGCAAACATGCGCAGGCTTACCGGCAATTGTCGCTGCTGTTGCGGCGGCCGCCGGGACGCGAAGCCTATCCGGGCGACGTCTTCTATCTGCACTCGCGCCTGCTCGAGCGCGCGGCCAAGATGAGCGCTGAAATGGGCGGCGGTTCGCTTACCGCGCTGCCGATCATCGAAACTCAGGCGGGCGACGTTTCGGCCTACGTTCCAACCAACGTCATTTCGATTACCGATGGCCAGATCGTGCTGGACGCCGATTTGTTCAACTCCGGCATCCGGCCCGCAGTTAACGTGGGTCTTTCGGTTTCACGCGTCGGGTTTTCGGCGGCGGTGCGCGCGATGCGCCAGGTCGGCGGTACGCTCAAACTCGATCTCGCGCAATACCGCGAAATGGCGGCCTTTGCCCAGTTCGGCTCCGAGCTCGATCAATCCAGTCAGCGGCTGTTGAATCGTGGCGAGCGGCTGACCGAGATGCTCAAGCAGGGACAGTACGAACCCCTGCCGATCGAAAAAGAGGTTTTGATCATTTTCGCCGCCAACGAGGGTTACCTTGATACCCTCGCGGTGAACCAGGTGAAAGCCTTCGAGCGCGCACTGTACACCTTCGTCGATGCGCGTCATCCTGAACTGTTCGAAGAAATTCGGACCAAGCGCGAATTGAGTGATGATCTTCGCAAGCGTTTGGTCGCTGCGCTGGAAGCGTTCAAGCAGGCGTTCGTGGCCGAAAACAGCAACGATGCGGCCGTCGGCCGTGCCGCCTGACGAAACCATTAAGCGCTGATCAACGATGGCGACACTGAAGGCAATCCGCCGGCGAATCTCCTCGGTCAAATCGACCCAGCAGATAACCCGTGCGATGAAGTTGGTGGCGGCGGCTCGTTTGCGCCGGGCGCAGGAAGCGCTGCTCGCCGCGCGCCCCTATCACGAAGCGCTGCATCGCGTGGCGGGCTCGATGTTATCGGCCGAGCGCGCGGCGCTGGCGCCAGCCGAGGATGCGCGGCCGGCGGGCCTGATACTGGTAATCGCTTCGGATCGCGGGCTCTGCGGCGGGTACAATGCGAATCTGATTCGCCGGGCGGAAGAAGAAGCGCGCCGGTTGCGAGCCGAACATCTGGAAGTAAACCTGTTCGCCGTGGGCCGCAAAGCCGCCGACCATTTCAAGCGGGTACGCGTACCGCTGGCGGGTGAAAGTATCAATCATGCGCCGCGGCTGGCCACCTTCGTGCTCGCCCGCGCGCTCGCGTCTCGGATGCTGGCCGATTTTCGCTCCGGCGCGATTCGCGAGGGCGGCATGGTTTACAGCCAGTTTCGTTCGGCGCTGTCACAGCATCCGGCCTATGAACGGTTGCTGCCGGTGTCGATGCCTGAGGCGGAGGTGGCAGGTTCATCGCAGACCCAATATCTGGTTGAACCCGGCCGCGCCGAACTGGTGCCGGTGCTGCTGCGCCGCTATGTCGAAGCCTCGATTTTTCATGCCTTGCTCGAAGCTGAAGCCAGCGAGCATGGCGCGCGCATGACCGCGATGGACAGTGCGACCAATAACGCATCGGAGATGATTCAGCGGCTGACGCTCGAGATGAACCGGGCGCGGCAGGCTACTATCACTCGGGAACTAATGGATATCGTGGGCGGCGCAGAAGCGCTTCGCGCCTAGCGCCCTGCCCGAAAACTTTTCAGGAATTTCACCATGACAGAACAGGCTGCAGGTCAGATCTCCCAGGTGTTGGGCAACGTTATCGATGTCCACTTCGGCGACGGATCGCTGCCCGCGATTTTGAACGCCTTGCGCGTCTCGAATCCGGCGCTTGGCGACCAGCCGGGCAATCTGGTGCTCGAAGTGGCGCAGCATCTGGGCGAGAACACCGTGCGTTGCATCGCGATGGACTCGACCGATGGACTGGTGCGCGGCATGCCGGTGACCGACACCGGCGCGCCCATCTCGGTTCCGGTGGGCGATGCCACGCTGGGACGTCTGATGAACGTCACCGGCGAACCGATCGACGAGGCCGGTCCGATCAGCTCGAATCACACGATGCCGATTCATCGCGACGCGCCCACCTTTGCGGAGCAGGCGGTCGAGATCGAAATCCTCGAAACCGGCATCAAGGTGATCGACCTGATTTGCCCGTATGCCCGCGGAGGAAAAATCGGCCTGTTTGGCGGCGCCGGGGTCGGCAAGACCGTCACCATCATGGAGTTGATCAATAACGTCGCGATGGAGCATGGCGGCGTGTCGGTGTTCGCCGGCGTTGGCGAGCGCTCGCGCGAGGGCAACGACCTTTATCTGGAGCTCAAGGAATCGGGCGTTCTGTCGAAAACCGCGCTGGTCTACGGACAGATGAACGAAGCGCCCGGTGCGCGCGCCCGCGTGGCGCTGACCGGGGTCACGGTGGCCGAATACTTCCGCGACGAGGCGGGCAAGGACGTCCTTCTGTTCATCGACAATATTTTCCGCTTCGTTCAGGCCAACTCGGAAGTCTCCGCGCTGTTAGGCCGCATGCCGAGCGCGGTCGGTTACCAGCCCACCCTCGGTACCGACCTCGGCGAACTGGAAGAACGCATCACCACGACCAAAAAAGGGTCTATAACTTCGGTGCAGGCGATCTTCGTTCCCGCCGATGACTATACCGATCCGGCGCCGGCCACCACCTTTTCGCATCTGGACGCGATCACCGCGCTGGACCGCAAAATTTTCGAGAAGGCGATTTTTCCGGCGATCGATCCGCTTGCCTCAAGCTCGCGCATTCTTGATCCGCAGGTGGTGGGCAACGAGCATTACGATGTTGCCCGCAGGGTGCAGGCGATCCTGCAGCGTTATCGCGATTTGCAGGACATCATCGCGATCCTCGGGATGGACGAGCTCTCGGCCGAAGACAAGCTGGTGGTGGCGCGGGCCCGGCGCGTCGAGCGCTTTTTGTCGCAGGCGATGCACGTGGCGGAGCCTTTCACCAACATCAAGGGAACCTACGTGCCAATCAAGGAAACCGTGCGCGGCTTTCTTGAGATTCTCGAAGGCAAGTGCGACGACCTGCCCGAGCAGGCGTTTTACCTGGTCGGCACAATCGACGACGCGCGCGCGAAGGCCGAACGCCTGGCCCGTGGCGAGGCGCGCTAGGCAGACATGGCAACCGAGTTTCCGCTCCGGCTGGTGACGCCTACCGGAGTCGTCTTCGACGGCACGGTGCAGCAGGTCGATGCGGTCAACCCGCTCGGCGAGTTTGGCGTGCTAGCGGACCATGTCGATTACATCACGGCGCTGGTCCCGGGCCTCCTGACGATCACGCTGCCCGATGGAACGCATCACTTTTATCTGGTTTCCGGCGGGATCGCGGAAGTCAGGCAGGGTGCGATGACCGTGCTGGCCGACGATGTCGGATTACCGGCGCCCGCCGATGAAGCGGCGCTGTCGTCGGCCGCCCAATCGGCGCTGGAGAAGCTGGCGGGGTTGAGCCTGTACGACGCCGGTTATCCCGAGGCGGCGGACGAAATCGCTGTATTCCGCGCCCGGATTCGCGCCTCGCAGCTCGCGCGCGAACAGGGCCGCCAAGCCTGATCGCCGCTACCGACTCTGCGATGAAAAAGGTTGGCGGAACATGCGCCGAATTCGATGGCTCGTCGTCTGAAAGCTATGATCCTGCCCCGAAGTTTCGGATAATGAAGGAACGATGGAGCAGCCTGAAAATGCACTGGCGCTGTCGGCGTTTGTAGAGTTCCAAGTCTTTTACAATACGCCAAGCTTCGATTTCGCCGCACGGGCTCCTGCCGTGATGTCCGCGGTTTTCGACGCCTTTTGGCCTTGGAACATCACGCTTGCGAATATCTCTGTAAAACAGAACCCCGCGAGCTCTGGCGAGGTCGGAATTGTTTTTAATTTACCAATTCCACGGATTGTCTTTACGGTTGGGATGGGTGCTACGACGCTCCTCGTGACTAACCCCGACTGGTCTCAAGAGCAGCTTATTTCCGAAATTGCGACGGCCGGATTGCAGGCGGTACAGTCGAGCGTCGGAGCAGTGTTTAGCCAGTATGTCTTAAGTATTTTGATGCATGTGAAGCCAGAGCGTCGGACCTTGAGCGAGATCTCATCGAACTTTCTCAATATCAAGTCTCCCAAACTGTCGAACCCAACAATAAAGGCTCGCGGGTTCTCCGTTTATGCCGACAACTTCTCCTGGGTCGTCGATTCTTCAGTCGTGTACGATGGAGCGTTATTTCTGAAAATTCTGCGCAGCTTCGATCCGAGCGTTGCTTTCTCGGATATGGCGCAGGCTTTACGCGCCGATCAAGATGAGCTGCTGGGAACCTTAAAGTTGACGGTTAATTAAGATGCCCAATGCGCAACCACTCGGCGGTGACGCTCAACGTCTTATGCCCATAGCGTCTCATCTGCACACCAACGGTGGAAATCTAGCGAGCTCGGGTTCGCAAATCAGCCTCACGAGCAAAGAACGACCGCGGATTTTCGACGCCTCATTGCTTTTCGAGTCGTTCTCTGGAGGCACACGTGCGCAAACCTCGTCAGAACTTTCCGATCTCAAGCGTAAAGCATTTCCTGAAAGTGGGCGGATGGGCAGGATCGCGAAGTCGCTCGCCGCGGTTGACGCGACTCAGCCTACGCATCTGAGTTCGTCGGAATGGAAGCGGATTGCCGAGGCCGAAATCGAAGATCAGTATTGACGTGCCGACCCGCTCACTCAGGGACATCCCCGGCGGGAGCGATGTCTTCATTGACGCGAATGTTTTGATCTACGGCCTTGCCGGGCAATCGGTCGAATGCAAAGATCTACTATTGCGCTGCTCACGCGAGGAGGTGATCGGCGTCTGTCTCTTTGAGACTGCTAACGAAGCGACGCACAGATTCATGCTCGCGGACGCGAAAGCCAAGGGACTAATTTCTTCGGAAAACGCTCGCGAGCTTCGCCGTAAACCCGAGGTCGTCAAGGGACTGCTGGACTACTGGCGAAACACCCAACGCATTTTGGCGCTTAACTTGTTATTCATTCCGTTGGACGAGCATATTCTAAGGACCGCGTATGGCGAACGCCGGGATGCCGGTCTTCTAACTAACGACTCGATGATCGTGTCCTCTATGCGATTCTTCGGTGTTTCGAACCTGGCCAGCGCCGACGGCGATTTCGATCGGGTAGCCGGCATCACTGTGTTTGCTCCATTCGATCTCTCTTCATGACAAGGAAATTCGTGCGTGATGCATCCTTGCGGTGCATGAAATTGGGGATCCTGACCGCAGCGTTCCGTGACGCCGTTTCGTAATCGCATTCGAAAGCGAACCCAACCGCGTCTCAACTCAGGCGGGCGAGGTCGGCGAAGAATCCGGGATAGGTTTTGGCCACGCAGCCCGGATTTTTAATTTTGATTCCAGGCAGTTTGAGACCGGCGACCGCGAACGCCATCGCGATTCGATGGTCTTCGTAGGTTTCGATTAGCGCCGGCCGCAAGCCGGCCGCCGGTTCGATCAGCAGGCCGTCATCGAACTCTTTCACGCGGGCGCCAATTCGCGCGAGTTCAATTGCCAGCGCGCGGATGCGATCGCTTTCGTGATGGCGAATGAACGAAATCGCGCGAATCCGGGTCGG